>JABJKH010000099.1 GCA_018660465.1 Rhodospirillaceae bacterium | reverse complement strand
ATCGGCACCCAGATTGTCGCCAAGGGCTATCATTTCCCGTTGTTGACGCTGGTCGGTGTCGTCGATGCGGACTTAGGCCTGGCAGGGGGAGATTTGCGGGCCGCGGAACGGACCTATCAATTGTTATACCAGGTCGCGGGCCGGGCCGGGCGGGCGGAACAAGCGGGCCGGGTGGTACTGCAAACCTATATGCCCGACCATCCCGTCATGCAGGCGCTGGCGTCCGGCGAACGCGATCAATTTATCGAAGTTGAGCAAGAAGCTCGGCGCCTTTCCGGGATGCCGCCCTTTGGTCGGTTGGTGGCGTTAATTGTTTCTGGTCGGGATGAGGCATCGGTTGACGGTGCGGCGCGTGAATTGGGTCGTGTTGCGCCGCTTGGAAAGAATATTCGAGTGTTGGGGCCGGCACCTGCTCCGCTGGCGATGTTGCGAGGGCGTCACCGTCAGCGGCTGTTGTTGCAAACGGCGCGAGACATTAATGTGCAGAGCCTAATTGGTCCCTGGCTGGCAAGTGCTAATACCCCCCGAAACGTCCGGGTTCAGGTCGATGTGGACCCGTATAATTTCTTTTAATTGAACCCCACCAATGAAGTGTCTTTGCAGAAGATCGGAGGATTGGTATAAATGGCAGAACACAGCCATTTATTAGCATTTTTATTTGAACTTTAAGCTGCCTTGCCAGCCCTTATTGAGTATGCTAGTTAACTCGCCGTTCAGAGGTCTGACGATGGTGCTCCGAACAAAGTTTTTATATACCGGGCGCACCACGCTCCCAGGTTCTTTTTTTATTTGAGGAAGTCTCAACGTGTCATCCCAGACAAAAGGCGCAACAGGCCTTGAAGGTCGCTATGCTTCTGCCCTGTTTGAATTGGCCGGGACCGATACGCTGCTGAACCAAGTTTCAGAAGATTTGGCAGCCTTCGATTCCCTAATTCAAGAAAATGACGACCTAAATAACCTGATCCGTTCGCCGATTATTTCGCGAGACGAGCAGGGTGCTGCATTGGCAGCGATCTTGGAGAAGGCCGGAATGGGGGACTTAACCCAGCGATTTATCGGCTTGGTGGCTCAAAACCGACGTTTATTTGCTTTACGCGGTATGATCAGGGCGTTTCAATCTCAGTTAGCGACGCATCGGGGTGAGACCACGGCTGAAGTCACATCGGCCAGAAAACTTTCAGATGAACAGATGACGGCCCTTGGGGCCTCGTTGAAAGATGTTGTCGGTAGCGATGTAACCGTTGATGCAACGGTTGATCCTGATCTTCTTGGCGGTCTTATCGTCAAGGTGGGATCGCGCATGATTGACACATCGCTCAAGACAAAACTGCAACAACTACGACTCGCCATGAGCGGGTCAAGACTAGGGGTATAAGAATGGACATCCAGGCGTCGGAAATTTCAGCGATTCTGAAAGAGCAGATCGCGAATTTTGGAACCGAGGTAGAAGTCGCAGAAGTCGGTCAGGTTTTGTCCGTCGGTGACGGTATCGCCCGTGTGTACGGTCTCGATAACGTTCAGGCTGGTGAATTGGTCGAATTCCCAGGCGGCATTAAGGGCATGGCCTTGAACCTTGAAACTGACAACGTCGGTGTCGTGATCTTCGGTGATGACCGCGCCATTAAAGAAGGCGACACGGTTAAGCGAACCGGTGAAATCATCGACGTGCCGGTGAATAAAAGTCTGCTGGGTCGTGTGGTAAACGGTTTGGGTGAGCCAATCGATGGTAAGGGTCCGCTAGAAGATGCCGAACGGACGCGTCTTGAAGTTAAAGCCCCTGGTATTATTCCGCGAAAATCAGTGCACGAGCCAATGCAGACAGGCCTTAAGGCTATTGATAGTCTTATTCCCGTTGGTCGCGGCCAGCGTGAATTGATCATTGGTGACCGTCAGACCGGTAAGACGGCAATTATCGTCGACACCATTTTGAACCAGAAGAACATCAACGATGCGGCTAAAGACGATTCTGAAAAGATGCATTGCATCTATGTCGCGGTCGGCCAAAAACGCTCGACTGTGGCGCAGATCGTTAAGACCTTGGAAGAAAACGGCGCGATGGAATACACCACCGTGGTGGCGGCGACCGCGTCAGAGCCTGCACCAATGCAGTTCTTGGCACCTTATGCCGGTTGCACGATGGGTGAATACTTCCGTGATAACGGCATGCACGCGGTTATTTTCTATGATGACCTGTCCAAGCAAGCCGTTGCTTATCGTCAGATGTCTCTGTTGCTGCGTCGCCCCCCTGGACGTGAAGCGTATCCGGGTGACGTGTTCTATTTGCACTCACGTCTTTTGGAGCGCGCGGCAAAAATGAACGAAGACAACGGCGCAGGCTCCTTAACCGCGTTGCCGGTGATCGAAACTCAGGCCAGTGACGTGTCGGCCTATATCCCGACGAACGTGATTTCCATTACCGATGGTCAAATCTTCCTGGAAACCGAACTGTTCTATCAGGGCATTCGTCCGGCTGTGAACGTTGGTATCTCAGTCAGCCGGGTTGGTTCTGCTGCCCAGGTGAAGGCGATGAAAAAGGTTTCCGGCTCGATCAAGCTAGAACTGGCGCAGTACCGTGAAATGGCGGCATTTGCGCAGTTTGCATCTGATCTAGATGCGTCAACGCAACAGTTGCTTGCCCGTGGTGAGCGGCTAACGGAAATTCTCAAACAAGGTCAGTTTCAGCCGTTGCCAGTTGAAGAGCAGGTCGTCTCTATCTTTGCGGGTGTCCGGGGCTTCCTCGATGGCTTGAAAGCATCGGACGTAACCCGGTTTGAATTGGCTCTTTTGGACGAAGTGCGCGCCAAGGGCGGCGAAATTTTGGATGCGATCCGTGAAAGCGGTGATCTTTCGGATGAGACTGATAAGAAACTAACGACGTTCCTCGAAGGGTTCGTCAAGACATTCGCTTAAGGGATAACGGGAAAATAGCCCATGGCTAATCTCAAGGATCTTCGGATCCGCATCACCAGCGTCAAATCGACGCAAAAAATTACCGCCGCCATGAAAATGGTCGCGGCATCCAAGCTGCGCCGCGCACAGGTCGCCGCCGAGGAAGGCCGACCGTACGCCGAGCGGATGGAGCGGATGTTGGGTCAAGTGACCGCAACCATGCCGGAAGGTTCCGGCGCACCTAAGTTGCTCAGTGGCACTGGCGCTGACAAGGTTCATCTGCTTGTTGTTGTGACTGCCGACCGTGGTCTTTGTGGTGGTTTCAACAGTTCCATCGTACGTGCCGCCCGTTTGAAAGTTCTCGACCTTCAGGCCGCAGGCAAGACTGTGAAATTGTTGTGTGTCGGTCGCAAAGGCCGCGACGGGCTCAAGCGCGAGTTTGAGAGTCTGATTGCCGATACCTACGAAGACGTCACCCGCAACGGTGCCCAATTCGACACCGCACGTGAAGTCGCTGCTAAGATCAGCGATATGTTTGAAGCCGGGGAGTTTGATATATGCACTCTCTACTTCAACACGTTTAAGTCGGCGATGAGCCAGGTTCTAACGGCTCAGCAGCTTATTCCCTTCGCAGTTCCTGAGGCAGACGAAGCCGAAGATCAAGCCGTCGGTACAAACACCCTCTACATCATGGAGCCGTCTGAGAGTGAAATTTTGGAAGACCTTCTGCCGAGAAATCTTTCGGTGCAGGTGTTCCGTGCGTTGTTGGAAGGCTATGCCTCCGAACAAGGCGCGCGAATGACGGCGATGGATAATGCGACCCGTAATGCGGGCGATATGTTGGATGACTTGACGATGACCTATAACAGGACCCGTCAGGCAGTTATCACCAGCGAATTGATTGAAATTATTTCCGGTGCGGAAGCGCTTTAACGGATTAGACGAAACAGACGAACTTAAGCCCATAGGAGCTTGAACGATGAGTGAGAATACAACCGGCAAAATTACCCAAGTCATGGGCGCCGTTGTTGACGTGCAGTTCGAAGGCGAGCTGCCCAACATTTTGAATGCCCTTCACGTTGACCACCAAGACAAAACGTTGGTTTTGGAAGTCGCACAGCACTTGGGCGAATCAACGGTTCGGACCGTTGCCATGGACACCACGGACGGCTTGGTTCGGGGTCAGGCAGTTGCTGATACCGGCGACTCGATCAACGTACCGGTTGGACCGGAAACCTTGGGCCGGATCATTAACGTTGTTGGCGAACCTGTCGATGAGCGCGGTCCGGTCAATGCCAAGATGACGTCGCCGATCCACAAAGAAGCTCCGGCCTTCGTTGATCAATCAACGGAAACGGAAATTCTGACCACCGGTATTAAGGTCGTTGATTTGCTGGCGCCGTACGTTAAGGGCGGCAAAATTGGCCTGTTCGGCGGTGCCGGTGTGGGCAAGACGGTGCTGATCATGGAATTGATTAATAACGTCGCCAAAGGCCACGGCGGTTATTCGGTGTTTGCCGGTGTGGGTGAACGGACCCGGGAAGGTAACGACCTTTACCACGAAATGATGGAATCGGGCGTTATTAACCTCGAAGGCGACTCCAAAGCGGCCCTCGTGTATGGCCAAATGAATGAGCCTCCGGGAGCCCGCGCGCGTGTCGGCCTCACAGGACTGACCTTGGCGGAATACTTCCGCGATGAAGAAGGCCAGGACGTGTTGTTCTTCGTCGATAATATTTTCCGCTTTACCCAAGCGGGCTCCGAAGTGTCCGCACTATTGGGCCGTATTCCGTCTGCTGTGGGCTATCAGCCTACTCTGTCTACGGACATGGGCGGATTGCAGGAACGGATTACATCGACCAACAAGGGATCGATTACATCGGTGCAGGCGATTTATGTCCCTGCCGATGACTTGACTGACCCGGCACCAGCGACATCGTTTGCTCACTTGGACGCGACCACCGTGCTGTCACGGCAAATTGCAGAATTGGGCATTTACCCAGCTGTTGATCCGTTGGATTCCACCTCTCGCGTGCTTGATCCTCGGGTTTTGGGTGATGAGCATTATGAGATCGCGCGGGAAGTTCAGCGTGTCTTGCAGACTTATAAGTCGCTGCAAGATATCATCGCCATTCTGGGCATGGACGAACTGAGTGAAGAAGACAAAATGACGGTGGCACGGGCGCGGAAAATTCAGCGTTTCCTCAGCCAACCGTTCCACGTTGCCGAAGTCTTCACCGGAACGCCTGGCGTGTTCGTGAACTTGGAAGACACCATTGCAGGCTTTAAAGGCATCGTTGGCGGTGACTATGATCACTTGCCGGAAGCCGCCTTCTACATGGTCGGCACCATCGAAGAAGCCATTGAAAAGGCTAAGAAAATGGCTGCAGAGGCGGCTTAGAGCCTGAAATTTGGAGATCGCATCGATGGCGGATAAAGTTCAATTTGAGGTGGTAACCCCGACCCAGCTTCTCAGAAATGAAGAAGCCGATATGGTGGTGGTGCCCGGTGCCGACGGTGATTTTGGTGTCCTGCCTAACCATGCGCCGGTGTTATCATCCGTGCGACCGGGGACAGTTGATATCCACGAAGATGGCAAAGTTCGGGATCGTTTGTTTGTCCGCGGCGGTTTTGCCGAAGTGACGGGTGAGCGCTGTGTCCTGTTGGCGGAAGAAGCCGTTCCGGTATCGGAACTAGACTCGGCAGAAGCTGAAACGGCGCTTAGTGAGGCCAATGATCGATTGGGAAACGCCGAAGCTGATAGCGTAGAACATAAAAATGCGCTGACCGACGTTCGCGTCGCCGAAGCCATGGTTCGCGCCGCGGGCATGGCATCTGATTGATAAGTTGTTGATTTAGAAAGAATAAGTTTATTCGTTTCGGAGGATTAATGAAATGCGTGCTTATATCATTCAACATGCAGAGGCCCTTCCCCGCGAAGACAATCCTCCTGTTCGCACCCTCAGCGAAAAAGGCACGGAAGATACCCGCCTTCTTGCTGAATACCTAAATAATGAAGGTTCGACCATTGACCGGTACATGCACGTCGGCACTGATTGGACCTTGGATCATGCTGAAAAGTTGGCGAAATTCATGGGGGCAGAGGGCAAAGTCTCTGAGACGCCCTACGCATTGACCCGTGAAATCGACATTACCCCCTTTATAGATGATCTAAATTCCACTTCGGACACTGTTATGGCCTCGACGCCATCTGACGTAGCAATGCGCGCCGTTACCCGATTGCTGACTGGTCGCGAATCCCCCGTCATTCCCGGAAAAGCCTATGGCCTTTGCTGCTGCCTCGAACGCGGCGACGATGGCGTGTGGACGCTTCTCTGGATGGTAAAACCAGATCAATTGCCGGGTTAAAGCCCCCGCTGCCGTTTCTTATTTTTCTTCCCTGCCGCTTTCCACCCGGCCCTTGCCGCTGCATTCGGCGCGACGCCGGCTTTGTTGAGGCCGAGTTCTGTGGCTTCTAGGCGGCGGATTTCGTCGCGGAGTCTTGCGGCTTCTTCGAATTCTAGGTCAGCGGCTGCGGCCTTCATGCGTTTGTCTAGGTCGGTAATATGGGCTCTTAGGTTATGCCCGACCAATTGTTTCTCACCGCCAACACCAGTATCGACGGTCACGTAGTCTTGTTCGTAGACAGAATCTAAAACATCGTTGATGGCGGACTTTACTGATTCGGGGGTGATGCCGTTGGCTATATTATAAGCCTGCTGTTTTTCGCGGCGGCGGTTGGTTTCACTGATGGCATATTCGAGGGAGGCCGTCATGCGGTCGGCGTAGAGGATTACCCGCCCTTCGACGTGCCGCGCGGCGCGGCCGATGGTCTGAACTAGGCTGGTCTTAGAGCGCAAGAACCCTTCCTTATCGGCATCCAAAATACATACCAACGAGCATTCCGGGATATCAAGACCCTCACGCAGCAGGTTAATGCCGACCAACACATCGAACGCACCGAGCCTGAGATCGCGAATGATCTCGATGCGCTCCAATGTATCGATGTCGGAATGCATATAGCGCACACGCACGCCGTGTTCATGAAGGTACTCTGTCAAATCCTCGGCCATGCGCTTGGTCAACGTTGTAACCAATGTACGTTGCCCCTTGGCGGCCCCGTCTTTGACCTCTGCCAACAGATCATCAACCTGGGTCGCCACGGGTCGGACAATACACAAGGGATCGATTAACCCTGTCGGGCGAACCAATTGTTCGGAAAAGACCCCACCGGTTTTTTCCAGTTCCCACGGCCCCGGGGTTGCAGAGACAAAAATGGTCTCAGGCCGCATGCCTTCCCATTCTTCAAATTTCAGCGGGCGGTTGTCGATGCACGACGGCAACCGAAAGCCGAACTCTGCCAAGGTCGATTTCCGATTATAGTCGCCTTTGTACATGCCACCCAATTGCGGCACGGTGACGTGGCTTTCATCGACGATTAGCAACGCAGATTCCGGGAGGTATTCAAACAAAGTCGGAGGTGCTTCGCCGGGTTTGCGACCGTTGAGATAACGAGAATAGTTTTCGATCCCACTGCAAAAGCCCGTCGTCTCCAACATTTCCAGATCAAACGTGGTGCGTTCTTGCAAACGTTGCGCTTCGATGAGTTTGCTTTCCTTGGTCAACTGGCGAACCCGTTCGCGCATTTCCTGTTTGATCAATGGAAGGGCCTGAACCAGGGTAGGGCGCGGTGTGACGTAGTGACTGTTGGGATAGATGGTGATGCTTTCCAGTGCGGCGATTTTCTCACCGGTCAGGGGATCGATCTCGCGGATGTCCTCAATCTCGTCCCCGAATAGGGAAATGCGCCAGGCGCGGTCTTCGTAGTGGGACGGAAATATCTCAACAACATCGCCGCGAACCCGAAATGCACCGCGGTAAAACGCCGCATCGTTGCGTTTGTACTGTAATTCGACCAAATGTTTAAGCAGATTCTGGCGGTCAATTTGATCACCTTTTGCCAGCTTAACCACCATTTTCGAATAGGTTTCGACCCCGCCAATGCCATAGATACAGGAAACCGATGCGACAATGATAACATCGTCTCGTTCCAGTAGCGCGCGGGTGGCGGCGTGGCGCATGCGGTCGATTTGTTCGTTGATAGAGGCGTCTTTTTCGATGTAGGTATCCGTGCGGGCAACGTAGGCTTCAGGTTGGAAATAGTCATAATAGGAAACGAAATACTCCACCGCATTCTCCGGGAAGAAGGCTTTCATCTCGCCATATAACTGAGCTGCCAGAGTCTTGTTAGGGGCCAGGATCAGGGTTGGGCGGCCCAGGGTTTGGATTACATGGGCGACCGTAAACGTCTTGCCGGATCCGGTCACGCCAAGCAAGATTTGCTCTCGTTCTTCCGCGTTTAAGCCCGCAACCAGTTCTTTGATCGCCTGTGGTTGATCCCCGGAAGGCGTGAAGCCGCTCACCAGTTTAAAGGGCGAACCTTTATCCGGAGCAGAGTGTTTGGTTGAACTGAACAATGTGGAACCTTCCATGCTCTTGTTATAAGGTTCCCAAGCGATCCATTCCAGTCTTCAAATTGATCAATTTTTTATCGGTTCGCGGTTGCGTGACGGGGCCATGGGGCGTAGGGTTCGCCCCGCGAAAAACCAGTTATTTAAGAGGTCCTATCATGCCATTTATCGCTTCGCGTTTAAGCCGTATCCAGCCTTCTCAGACCATCGCGATGACCGGGAAGGCACGTGACCTTAAGGCCCAAGGCAAAGATATCATTTCCCTCGGCATGGGAGAGCCGGATTTTGACACCCCGGCTCACATTATTCAGGCCGCAAAGGACGCCTTGGACCGGGGGGAAACCCGATACACCGCCGTGGAAGGGACCCTGGAATTGCGCGAGGCCATTTGCGCAAAACTAAAGCGCGACAACGATTTGGACTATACGCCCGCACAAATCAGCGTCAGTTGTGGCGGCAAGCAGAACATCTATAACGCGATGATGGCGACCTTGGACCCTGGCGATGAAGTTATCGTTCCGGCTCCCTATTGGGTTTCTTATCCAGATATCACCCTGCTATGTGAAGGCACGCCAGTCATTATCGAATGCAACATCGATCAGGGCTTCAAACTTCAGCCTGAACAACTTGAGGCCAAAATCACCGAGCGCACCAAGTGGATCGTTTTAAATTCGCCGTCCAATCCAACAGGCGCCGCCTACAGCTATGATGAAATGAAGGCGCTGACCGACGTCCTGGTGAAGCATCCCAACGTTTGGGTGATGACTGACGATATCTATGAAATGATCACCTACGACGATTTTGAATTCTTTACGCCCGCTCAAGTAGAACCAGAATTGTTGGGCCGTACGCTTACTTTGAACGGCATGTCAAAAGCCTACGCGATGACGGGTTGGCGCCTGGGCTATGGCGCGGGACCGTTGGAACTGATCCAGGCAATGAACAAGGTTCAGTCGCAGTCGACCACCCATACCAGTTCAATCTCGCAGGCCGCCGCCGTGGCAGCCCTCAACGGTTCCCACGACCATATCCCGGCAAACAACAAGCTCTTTAAAGAACGTCGTGATCTTGTTGTCAGCATGTTGAACCAGGCTTCTGGCCTTGAATGTCCGAAACCGCAGGGTGCGTTTTACGTCTATCCGTCGTGTGCGGGGATGATCGGTAAAACCACACCCGATGGAAAGGTTATCGAAAACGACGAGGACGTGGTGACATATTTATTGGAAACCGAAGGCGTCGCCTGCGTCCACGGTGCTGCCTTCGGCCTGTCGCCGGCTTTTCGAATTTCATACGCCACCGCAACCGACGTCCTAGAAGACGCCTGCCAACGTATCCAACGGGCGTGCGCGGCGTTGAAGTAAAATTCATAAACAGTTCAAAATTACGGCCAATTATGCTATAGTCCTGCCTGCTTGAGGCGCCTCCAATTTTCAACTGCCGCGCGGCAAATGTTGATGGAGGTTAAGATGACCCAAGACGACAAAAAAGCTGTGACTTGGACGATTGGTATTCTTGGGGGCATTGCCCTGATCGCTGTCGTTGCGATTATGACAGGGTTGGTTCCGATGGCCCCCGCCAACTAAGACTTTAGCGACGGATTTGATTAAGAATTAACGGCGTCGAAGACCGGTCTTCGACGCCGTTGGTTTGCGCGCGCTCAATTTTTGAGCCGCCTAATTCCCTTTTTTTCTATGAATCTTTCGCCGACCGGACTACCCTTTCTAGACAACAAAAAATTCGACTGTTACGGAAAACAAAATCTGGGGAGGCTTGATCTATGCCGACGAAAGATAAATCTGGACCACGCTGTGCGGCGATTGTTGGTCCATACCTAAGCGGAAAAACCTCACTCTTGGAAAGCATCCTTTTCGCTGCGGGTGCCGTGAACCGAAAGGGCACTATAAAAGAAGGCAACACCGTCAGCGACAGTTCACCAGAGGCTCAAAAGCGCCAAATGAGCGTCGAACTAAGCGTCGCAAACTTCGACTATCTCGATGATCAATGGGCTTTTATAGACTGCCCTGGTTCCATTGAGTTATCTCAGGAAGCAATCAATGCGTTGATGGTTGTGGATATTGCTATCGTCGTTTGTGAACCTGATGCGTCGAAGGCCTTGGCAGTTTCTCCGTTGCTCATATTCTTGGAAAGCAATGCCATACCCCACGTGATCTTTATCAACAAAATGGACATCACCACATCGAGCGTTCGTGAAACCTTGGAAGCCCTTCAGGGCGTTTCAGGCCGCCCGCTGGTGCTGCGGGAAATACCCATCCGTGATGGTGAAGGTATAACCGGCCATGTCGATTTGGTCAGTGAACGCGCCTTCAACTGGAACGCTCACAAACCGTCAGACTTGATCCAGCTTCCCGATACAGTCACCGACCGCGAACAGCAAGCCCGCACAGAAATGTTGGAGACAATTGCCGATTTTGACGATGATTTATTGGAACAACTTCTGGAAGATGTGACGCCTTCATCGGATACGGTCTACGATAATTTATCCAACGATCTGCGCCAAGATTTGATCGTGCCGGTGTTTTTCGGTTCCGCTGAAAACGATAACGGCATCGTCAGGTTGCTCAAGGTATTGCGCCATGAGACGCCGGGAGTTGATAGTGTCATTGAACGATTGGGCTTAAGTAGTGCTGCCCAACCCGTCACGGCGCAGGTTTTTAAAAGTGTTTACGCGGGCCATACAGGGAAGCTTACCTTTGCTCGGGTTCTCTCAGGCGACGTCAGTGATGGCATGGCTCTGAATGGAACAAGGGTCAGTGGGCTTTATTCCAATCTTGGGGCGAAACAGAATAAAATTTCGAAAGCCCCGGTTGGGTCAGTTGCGGCATTCGGCCGCATGGATGAAATCATGACCGGGACGGTCTTATCAGAAGCCGGGACCCTGACGGCAGAGAATTGGCCAGAACCGCTAAAACCGCTTTTTTCCATGGCAATTCACGCAGCGGAACGCGCGGATGAGGTGAAGCTCAGTGGGGCTTTGCATAAACTCATGGAAGAGGACCCGTCTCTATCGATTGAGTCCAATCATGACACTGGCGAGATGCTGCTGTGGGGGCAGGGGGAAATGCATCTGCTGATCTCTTTGGCGCGACTGAAGAGCGCTTATAATATGGAAATCTCGTCACACCGACCGCAGGTTCCATACAAGGAGACCATTCGCAAGCCAGTGTCTCAGCACGCGCGCCATAAAAAACAAAGTGGCGGCCATGGGCAGTTTGGTGACGTTCATATTGATATCAAGCCGATGACGCGCGGCGCGGGATTCCAATTCAACGACACCATTACCGGTGGCGTCGTGCCAAAGAATTATATTCCGGCGGTGGAACACGGCGTGAAGGACTATCTAAAACGTGGTCCTTTGGGGTTCCCGGTGGTTGATGTGTCGGTGACCCTGACCGATGGCCAATTTCATGCAGTGGACAGTTCCGACATGGCGTTTAAGGCGGCAGCGCAAATGGCCATGCGGGAGGGCATGCCAAGTTGTAACCCGGTTTTGTTAGAGCCGATCTGCCTTGTCCAAATTTCGGTACCCAATGAATTCACCTCAAAGATCCAACGTCTGGTCAGCGGCCGCCGCGGACAAATTTTAGGTTTTGATGCAAAAACAGGGTGGAACAACTGGGACGAAGTCTCGGTTCAACTGCCGCAATCAGAAATGCACGGGTTGATCATTGATCTCAGATCATCAACCCAAGGCGTAGGATCGTTTGAATGGAGCTATGACCACCTACAAGAATTCACGGGCAAACCTGCAGATCAGGTGGTTGCAGCGAAGGCTGATGCGGCCCACTAGGTATTAATATAAATAAAAAAGCGGATGCTGCCGGTTTCCCGGCGCATCCGCTTTTTTGTTCGCGTCGCGTTTACTGTTTGGTTTGGCGCGACGTGTAAATTTCCATGTCGTTCATGTATCCGGCAGGTGACAATGAAGTAATCTGCCAGCGCCCATAGTCCGGATGCACGGAATGAAGCTTAAATCCTGAGGCAGAACCACTGACCATTTCTTCTTTGCCCGTGGGATAATTATAGTGGCCATCTTCTGCTGGCACTTGCCTTGGCAATACGGCGACGAAATACTCCTGCCCCACCTCAGTCGCTACATTCAAGGATGAAGGCTTGGTCGAATCCCAGGTATCGATGATATCAACACTTACGCTGCCCGGCTTCACATCCCAGTAGGCATAAGCCCCATTGGGCAATTTAATTGCGGCCTTCCCATTCACCCTCGCCCTCGCTTCAAAGGTCAAATAGGTAATATTGGTTTCCCGGAATACGTAGATGCGGGCCTTGCCTTTTTCTATGACAGGTCGCGTGTCGTTAAGCTCGTAATACGATTGCCCAGGCTGCACGCATGAAGCCAGCATCAGAGCCATAAAAATCGCTAAAATTCCACGAGGCATAGAATCGCCCCCCTTATTTCCATCTCACCTAAGGCACCCACGCACCACCACACGCCGGTCTCCCGATTCGCTCCGTAGCATACCTGGAGACGACCCAATAATCTAGACCCAGTTTTTGGTTAAGTATTTGATGAATACGAAGGATTCTAATGAGATGCTGGGACGCGCTGAATTTTTTTAAAAAAAAGGCCGGTCCCGCGAGGGGACCGGCAAGTCTAACAGGGAGGCTTCACGTCTAGGAGACGCAAGGACTCGTTTCATGAATGGGAGGAACGAGCCCTTATTTTGGGCGTTGCGCCCAAAACGGATAAATCTGGAGAAACACTGCAAAGCAACGTTTCATAAGGGGTATATATGAAGCTAAGCGGACAAATGCCAGGAGATTTCAGGCAATTCCGGTATGCGCTGAACGCATGGCTAATTCTTTAATAAAATCAAGCTATTGCAGGCCATCTTCCGAAATGCTGTGAACCAGGAAGTCACGGAATACACCGATTCTCTTATTGTGGCGAAGCTCTTCTGGGTAGACAAAGTAAGAATCAAACGATGGCCCTTCCAGATCAGGCAGGACTTCAACCAAATTTCCCCCTTCGCGGCTCATATAATCTGGTAGTGCGGCGATCCCAAGACCACTTTGCACGGCGCGGTAGATGCCATAGGTGCTGTTAACCTTGAGAATTGGCGTCCGGCCTTCCATCAGCCAGTTATACCGATCAACCGGAAATTGCGCGCCGTCGCCATAGGTAATCATCTTGTGATTGTCTAGCTCTTCCGTCGTCTCAGGGGTGCCGTTAGCCTCCAGATATGCAGGGGAGGCATAGATACGATAGCGCATGGTCATGAGGTGGCGCTGAATCAAATCAGGCTGACGCGGCGGCATCATGCGGATGGCAACATCGGCTTCGCGCATCGAAAGATCTAATTCGTTGTCCGCCAAAACGACGGAGACCTGAATTTCGGGATACATCTCAATAAAGGACTTAATGCGCGACGTCAGCCAAACCGAGCCGAACGCAACCGTCGTGGTAATCTTCAATTGCCCTTCGGGTTTTTCCTGACTTTCAACCAGTCGCGATTGCGCCATATTGACGGATGCATAAATTTCCCGGGCTGTGCGAAAAAGCATCTCCCCTTGTTCGGTCAGGATCAATCCCCGCGCATGGCGGTGGAACAACGTTACTTTCAGGCTTTCTTCGAGCGAACTGATCTGTCGGCTGACGGCTGATTGACTCAGGTTCAGTTGTTCCCCGGCATGGGTGAAGCTGCCGGCTTCTGAAACGACGTGAAAGACGCGAAGCTTGTCCCAATCCATTTAAAGCCCCGTAAAATAAGTCATAAAATCACCATAGACGCGCTTCACTTTACCTTAAAAGCGCCGAAGGTCGCCGTATAAATCTTCGTTTTGGTAAAATTTATTCAGCAGCTGCGGATTGTTCTTCGTTTTCGGCTAAAAACTTTTCCGCTTCCAGTGCGCTCATACAGCCCGAGCCCGCTGCCGTGACAGCTTGGCGGTAAATTTTATCCTGTACATCACCAGCGGCATAGACACCCGGAATGTTGGTCGCTGTGCTGTCAGGTTGGGTGAGGATATAGCCTTCATCGTCCATATCTACCTGACCTTTAAACAACGGTGTATTAGGGTCATGGCCAATGGCGACAAACACGCCGGTCACCGGAAGGTCCGTCGTACTGCCGTCTTTGACGTTTTTAATGCGGGCGCCGGTGACACTGACAGGATCATCATCGCCGAGAATTTCTTCCAGGGTGCTATCCCACATCATTTCGATCTTTTTGTGCTTGAACAATCGGTCTTGGGCGATTTTTTCTGCACGTAGTTCATTGCGGCGATGAACCAATGTGACCTTGGAGGCAAAATTGGTCAGGAACAGGGCTTCTTCGACCGCGGAATTACCGCCGCCAATGACCGCTATTTCCTGATCCCGGAAAAAGAACCCGTCACAGGTTGCACAAGCCGATACACCAAAGCCCATGAACTTTTGTTCGCTCGGGAGTCCCAACCAACGGGCGGTGGCACCGGTGCAGATAATCAGGGTATCGCCGCTGTAGGTATCGCCGGAATCTCCGGTCAGCGTGAAAGGGCGTTTGGAAAGGTCTGCGGAAACAATGGTATCTTCAATCATCTGGGTGCCAACGGCCTTGGCTTGTGCCTCCATCTGCTCCATCAGCCAAGGACCTTGCACGGCTTCTGCGAAGCCTGGAAAGTTTTCAACGTCTGTGGTGATTGTCAGTTGCCCGCCCGGCTGCATGCCCCTGACCAACAAAGGACTTAAATTGGCGCGGGAGGCATAAATGCCAGCCGTATATCCAGCTGAACCGGAACCGATGATCAAGACCTTGGAATGATGATGTGTCGACATGGCGGCGATGATTCCCTCAAACGATATGACTCTAGAACAAGGCGGCTAACATAAGAATATCAGTCCTGTTCCGCAAGAAGGCACTCCGGGGTTGGTCATTTTAAAACGATGCAGACTTGGCCAGACCCAGGTCTCGTTGTAATATAATTACCCAAAACAGGGGGGTAAAAGAAATGAAAGACCAGCCCACGCTTAAAATCGATGAAACTCACCTGCGAATCTTGCGAGATTTACAGGCAAACGGTCGAATGACCAATATTGAATTGGCTGGCCGCGCCAACATATCAGCCCCCCCTTGTTTGCGCCGCGTCCGCGCCTTGGAAGAGGACGGCATAATTCGCGGCTATCACGCAGACATCGACCCGGCATTGTTGGGTTATAAGGAAACTTTTTTTGCCCTGGTCGGTCTAGATGGCCAATCTCAAACTGTGCTCACAGGCTTCGAAGACTGGGCGGCAGACGTTCCTGAAATCCGCGAATGTCACATGATCCGAGGCGGCGGTGACTTCATGCTAAAACTCCTCGCCCGCGACAAAGAACACCGCGACGACCTCACCATGCGCCTGACGGCGGCCGACCACGTTTCCAACGTCACAACATTTGAAACCATTCGGACGTCAAAGGATGAAACAGGGGCACCGATTGAGGGGGGAGATGGTTTATAAACAGGCTTTACCGTCTAAATTAGGGGATATTATTATTTTAGATTAATGAAATTAACTAAAATAACTAATTGATATTTTTTAGATTTTTCCTTATAACTAAAATAACAGATTGGCTTATTTTTGTGTAAGGTAAATACCAAAAATGAAATCGTTTGAATCTGGACAGTATGTTCAGCAGTACCAGTATAAGAGCTTTCAGCCCAATCCGATTAATCGAGAGTGGATTGTCGATGATATGGAACTGCAGAAGCTGCTTGGTCAGGCTGACCGGGAATTGGGTCGGCTCGACATGTATTCCGACTACATTCCAAACATTGATCTGTTTATTCAAATGCACGTCCTCAAAGAGGCAACACAATCCAGCAAGATTGAAGGTACTCAAACGACGATGGAGGACGCCCTATTAGACAGGGAAGATATCGCTATTGATCGAAGAGATGATTGGGAGGAGGTGCAAAATTATTTGGCCGCTATGAATGAAGCAATAGAAAAATTAAAAGTTCTTCCATTCTCATCCCGCCTTGCCCGCGAAACACATAAAACATTGCTTCAAGGCGTTCGTGGAGAAAACAAGCAACCGGGAGAATTTAGAGTCAGCCAAAACTGGATTGGAGGGGCAACGATTAGGGACGCGGTCTTCATTCCACCGGTTCATACATCAGTGAATGACCTGATAAGTGACATTGAGCAATTTGCAAATGATGACGTCAGGTACTTCCCTGAATTGCTTAAAATTGCACTCATACATTATCAGTTCGAGACCATTCACCCTTTTCTAGATGGCAATGGTCGGGTTGGTCGCTTGCTCATAACCTTATATCTGGTGAGTAAGGGAATTTTAAAAAGACCCGTTCTTTACCTTTCCGATTTTTTTGTACGAAACCGGACGCATTATTATGACAACCTGATGCGCGTAAGGGAAAAAAACGATTTGCCGCAGTGGTTCAGGTTTTTTCTGGTCGGCATTATAGAAACTGCAAAAAACAGTATTGATACTTTTGACAACATTCTTCAGCTTCAAAAAGAAGTAGAGGCAAAAATTCAAACACTGGGAAGCCGTGCCGCGAACGCGCAGAAGGTTCTGAATAGTCTCTATCAACGACCCATTATTGATGCTGATAGAGTTTCGAAAGCTGCAGAGGTCTCTCCCGCATCCGCTTACAAGCTGATTGCGGATTTTGAACGTCTAGAAATACTCGCCGAAATAACTGGCGGAAAGCGCGGGAAAACATACTTGTTCTCCTCCTACTTTCGCCTATTCATACCGTAAAAATATAAATTTACGCCGCTGCCCGATTTTTCACGATCGTCTGCACCGCGCCCAAAAACTGCGTCACTTCTTCTTCCGTATTGTAGTGGCACATTGAGACTCTTACGCAATCGTCCAAATTCAGCGGATTTAGAATATTACCGGAATAATGGTCGTTCTTGCGGGCGTGGGTTCGGATGCCCATTTCGCGTAATTCGCTGACGATGTCGACCGCTGCCATGTCTTCAATGGTGATCGCGACCAAACCTTCGCGCATAGGATTGTCGATCCCGCCGATCACGCTGACTTCTGACATTGCCGCTAAGCCGTCCTGGCCACCGACGCCATACAACATTGCATCGGTAAGATCTTTTTCTTGTTGATGGATCGCTTTGCCCGCCGCATTGATCCTTTCGCGCCGGTCTGCGGACGATGTGAAATGGCCGCCGAGCCAGTCGAAATAGTCAACCACATCGGAAAAGGTTGCATAGGACGCGGTGTCGCGGGTGCCTAAATCCCATTGGTCTTTAGGGGCACCGATTAGGCTGTTGTGGGGCAAGCTGCCCAAACGCTCGGAGGTCCAGGCAATGCCATAACCATGCCGAGAAAACACTTTGTACGGGGAGATAACATAACCATCGATGCTGTAAGAATCGATGTCCAGACCGCCATGAGCCGCATGCTGAATACCATCGACAATGATGTAGCAGTATGGCGAAACTTCGCGGATCAGCTTTGCAATGCTGGCCACATCGACCGCCATTCCAGTTACAGGCGACGTATGCAGGATCACAGCCACCCGCGTATCTGCCGTCACATGGGGGCGATAATCTTCGGCCGTTACTGTGCCCGTTTCGGAATTATGTGGCGCTTGAACAAACTTACGGTTGGCGATTTTTGCCCAGCGGGCGCACGCGCTGACGGAGGCTGGGTGCTCCAAAGTGCTGCCGACAACATCACCGCCTTCGGGGGCTTCAAGGATCGCTGTGCTGATCAGTCGGAACAACAATTCGGTGCCGCTCTCGCCCACAAATACAGGGCCCTTAGCCGCGCCAAAGAAGAGCCGAATATCGTCCTTGGCCTTGTCGATGATCCGGACCAATTCGTGGGAGGCTGGGTTATCTCGGCCTTGATTGTCCGGGACTGATGCCAGTTCCGTTGACCGATCCACCACGGATTTGAGCGTCAGCGCGCCGCCTGCATTCTCAAAGAAAACGCGCGTCCCTTGGTAGGGGCAGGTTTCAACATGCGCAAAACGATCACGAATTTCGTCGATTAATCCATCAGTACTTTTGATCATAAATGTAGGCCTATAAACTTAATTTTGTGGGAAGAGGCGGGCGAGATTAATGTGGTGATCGGTTAGGAAAAAGCGCCAATGCCTCAGACAAACTTCACCTCAACGATCTCATAAGATTTTGACCCACCCGGTGCCGTCACTTCGACTGTATCACCAACGGATTTGCCCATCAGGGCTCTGGCCAAGGGGGACGTACAGGACAGGAGTCCGGTGGCGATGTCGGCTTCGTTGGCACCGACGATTTGATAGCTTGATTCTTCATCGGTGTCTTCGTCAGCAAGGATAATATTCCCGCCAAACCGGACCACATCACCTGAAAACAGCGATGGATCGATTACATCGGCGTGGCTAATAATTCCTTCCAACTCTTTGAGTCGGCCTTCGACAAAGCTCTGGCGTTCGCGGGCCGCGTGATATTCCGCGTTCTCCGACAAATCGCCATGTTCGCGGGCTTCCGCAATTGCTTTAATGATGGCCGGGCGTTCTTCAAACCGCAGGCGACGCAATTCTTCCTCAAGATCGCGCTTGCCCTTGGCCGTCATAGGGACTTTATCCATTATCCAATCCTCTTTAACGCATTTAGCAAAAAAAAACACACCGCGAACCCAAGTGAGGTTCGTGTGATCTCTCTTAAATATCCCAGGGCTCGAACGTCTTAGTTCTCAAGAAACCTCTAGAATGACTTTGTAAAATAGGACTGCAACGGGGCAACTTCAAGTGCGCCGGTGGTCATTGCCTCTACGGCATCAACCGCCGCCGCCGCGCCGGCCATGGTTGTATAGTAGGGGATGGAATGGGTCAACGTGGTTCTGCGGATGGAAAAACTATCTGCGATGGCCGTCGCCCCTTCCGTTGTATTCACGACCAAATCGACTTCGCCGTTGATGATTGCGTCCACACAATGGGGCCGTCCTTCGGCAACTTTGTTGACGCGGTTGACGTTCAATCCGGCTTCGCCCAACGCTAACGCCGTGCCCCCAGTAGCAATTAGACTGAACCCTAAGTCTTGAAGCCGGCGCCCAACCTTGATCGCCAAGCCCTTATCGCGGTCTTTAACCGAAATAAAACAGGTTCCATCCGTCGGCAGAAGTGCCCCAGCTCCCAACTGAGATTTGGCAAACGCACCCTTGAAATCTGAATCAATTCCCATGACTTCGCCGGTGGATTTCATTTCAGGACCAAGAATACTGTCAACGCCTGGGAAACGCGCAAATGGGAACACGGCTTCTTTCACCGCGACGTGCTTTAATTTAGGTGTCCCTTTAAGGCCAAAAGATTTCAGCTTTTCACCCGCCATAACACGTGCCGCAATTTTCGCAATCGGCACCCCGGTTGCCTTAGCAACGAAGGGAACAGTCCGGCTGGCCCGTGGATTGACCTCAAGAATATAAATATCGCCGTCTTTGATCGCGAACTGAATGTTCATCAACCCAACAACGCCTAGGCCCCGGGCCAGCTTTTCCGCCTGAACAGCAAGTTCCGCAATCATTGCGTCGTCCAAGGAATAAGGCGGCAGGGAGCACGCGGAATCACCTGAATGAATGCCCGCTTCTTCAATGTGTTGCATGATGCCGGCGACATAGACATCGTCACCGTCACAAATCGCATCAACATCAATTTCTATTGCGTCTTGTAGATATGAATCCAGCAGCACCGGGCTATCGCCGGAGACTTTAACCGCCGTTGTCATGTAACGCCGCAGCGCTGTCGTGTTGTGAACGATTTCCATCGCCCGTCCACCCAGAACGTAAGATGGTCGGACGACGAGAGGGAAGCCAATATCGTCCGCAACCTTCTCCGCCTCTTCCTGGGATCGGGCAATGCCGTTGGCGGGCTGAAGAAGCTTTAGGTCTTGCAGCAGAACCTGGAAGCGTTCGCGGTCTTCGGCCAAATCGATGGCGTCAGGCGACGTGCCTAATATGGGAATGCCTGCGGCTTCCAACGCGTGCGCTAGTTTCAATGGTGTTTGTCCACCGAACTGCACGATCACGCCCAGGAATTCACCTTCCTCTTGTTCTTTGCGGATCAAGGAGATCACATCTTCCGCGGTCAGCGGTTCGAAATAAAGCCGGTCGGATGTGTCGTAATCGGTCGAGACGGTTTCCGGGTTGCAGTTGACCATGATGCTTTCCAGACCCGCATCACTGAGCGCGTACGATGCATGCACGCAGCAGTAATCAAATTCGATCCCCTGGCCAATGCGGTTCGGCCCACCACCCAAAATCGCGACCTTTTTACGGGTACTCGGTTTGGACTCACATTCGGGTGCCTGGAAGCCATCCCCTTCGTAGGCTGAATACATATACGGTGTATCGGAATCGAATTCCGCAGCGCACGTATCAACCCGTTTGTAGACAGGTGTAACGCCAAGTTTTATGCGTTGGTCCGAAATTTCAGATACCTTGCCGCCGGTAAGTTCCGCGAGACGATCATCGGAAAACCCCATTTTCTTGATGGTCAAGAGCCCCGGCGCATCCGTGGGCAGGCCATCTCGGCGAATATCTTCTTCGACTTTAACGATGGATTCGATCTGTTCCAGGAACCACTTGTCGTATTTACAAATCGTGTGCACATCATCAATTGAAAGGCCGCAGCGGAAGGCTTGCGCAATCAACAATAACCGATCTGGTCGCGGTTGAGCCAGGGCGGCGCGCACAGCCGCTTCATCCGGGGTTTTGTCCGTATCATCCAAGAAGACTTCGTTGAACCCGGTCAGGCCGGTCTCTAGGGATCTCAAACCCTTTTGCAGCGATTCCGTAAAGCACCGGCCAATCGACATGGCTTCACCGACCGACTTCATGGCGGTGGTGAGCAATGGATCAGCGTCGGGAAATTTCTCAAACGTGAAGCGCGGAATTTTCGTGACCACGTAATCAATCGTCGGTTCGAACGAGGCCGGCGTGACTTTGGTGATGTCGTTCATCAACTCATCCAGCGTATAGCCAACGGCCAGCTTTGCAGCAATTTTAGCAATCGGGAAGCCCGTTGCCTTGGATGCCAGCGCAGACGAGCGCGACACCCGCGGGTTCATTTCAATAACGATCAACCGCCCATTGTCGGGATTAACCGCGAACTGAACGTTGGAGCCGCCCGTATCCACGCCGATCTCTCGCAGTACCGCGATAGAGGCGTTGCGCATGATCTGGTATTCTTTGTCGGTCAGGGTGAGCGCTGGGGCGACGGTGATCGAATCACCCGTGTGTACACCCATGGGGTCAATGTTTTCGATGGAACAAATAATGATGCAGTTATCCGCATGATCGCGGACGACTTCCATTTCGTATTCTTTCCAGCCGAGCACAGATTCCTCGACCAGCACTTCGCCAACCGGCGATGCCGCAAGACCGCTCCGCACAATGGTCTCGAATTCTTCTTGGTTATAAGCGATGCCGCCCCCAATACCACCAAGTGTAAAGGACGGGCGAATGATCAGGGGCAGGCCGATGTCGGCTATGGCGTCGCGGCCCTCGCTCATGGTTTTGCAGAGCGCGCTTTTCGGGCAATCCAAGCCGATCTTTTCCATGGCGTCGCGGAACTGTAGTCGATCTTCCGCCTTGGCAATGACGGCCGCATCGGCACCGATCAATTCCACTCCGTGTTTTTCTAGAATCCCCGCTTCGAATAAATCAATGGCGGCGTTCAGTCCTGTCTGTCCCCCCATGGTCGGCAGCACTGCATCCGGCTTTTCACGCTCGATAACCTTTTCCAGAAACTCCGTGGTAATCGGCTCGACGTACGTTGCGTCAGCCAGACCCGGATCAGTCATGATCGTCGCCGGATTAGAATTCACCAGGACAACCCGGTAGCCTTCATCCTTCAGCGCCTTACACGCCTGTGCGCCGGAATAATCGAACTCACAAGCCTGACCAATAACAATCGGCCCGGCACCGATAATCATAATAGATTTTAAATCTTCGCGTTTGGGCATGGGGTCAGGCTGCTTTCTTTATATGGTCCATAAACCGCTCGAACAAATAATGACTGTCCTGCGGTCCAGGTGATGCTTCGGGGTGGTGTTGGACGGAGAAGATTGGTTTTTTGTCGACGCGGATGCCTTCGAGGGTGCCATCGAATAATGACGTGTGGGTTTCGATGATGTCTTTTGGCAGGGTGTCTCGGTCGACGACGAAGCCGTGGTTTTGGCTGGTGATTTCGACTGTGCCGGTTGCCAAGTCTTTGACCGGGTGGTTGGCGCCGCGGTGGCCCATGTGCATTTTTTTGGTTTTGGCGCCCAAAGCAAGAGACAACAGCTGATGGCCGAGGCAGATGCCGAACATCGGTAGACCATTGGCGATGAGGTCTTTGATCATTGGCACGGCGTATTCGCCGGTTGCTGCCGGGTCGCCGGGGCCGTTGGATAAAAAGACGCCGTTGGGTTTGTGGCCGAGGATATCTTCCGCCGTGGCGGTCGCGGGCACAACCGTGACTTTGCAGCCCGCCGCCGCCAAGCAGCGCAGGATATTCAGTTTCGCGCCGAAATCGACGGCGACGACGTGGACGCCTTGTTTATCTTGCGTCGCATAACCGTGTTCCAAACTCCAGTCTGCTTCGCCATCCCACGGGTAGGTCTGGGCACAGGTCACGGTCTTAGCCAGGTCCATGCCTTCCAGACCGGGCCAGGCCTTGGCTTCTTTGATCAAAGCGGGAATGTCGAAGGTACCGTCGGACGCGTGAGCGATAACACCTGTGGGGGCACCTCCGTCGCGGATGTGCCGGGTCAGCTTCCGCGTATCCACCCCGGTGATCGCGACCAAGTTTTGCGCCTGAAGCCACCCGTTCAGATGCCCGACCGCGCGCCAGTTCGCAGGCTCTGTAATATCAGCTCTGAAAACGCAGCCGCGGGCGGCAGGGGTCTTTGTCTCTATGTCTTCGAAATTTGTGCCGACGTTGCCGATGTGGGGGAAAGTAAAAGTAATAATCTGCCCGGCATAACTGGCATCGGTCATAATTTCTTGATAGCCGGTGATGGAGGTGTTGAAACAAACTTCACCAATTGCAGTTCCTTCTGCCCCGGCGCCCCGACCCCAATAGATGCTGCCATCGGCTAGGACCAAGACGGCGGTTGCGCCAGGTGGGGGAGTCTGCGGGGAAACGGACATGGGCGGAAGTCCTTAAAATCAGTACATAAAATACGTATGCTGTAGACAAACGGTCGGCTCAGGCGATGATACCCCGCATGCGTAAAAACAGGCGCAACTCGTACGCGTCGCGCCTTGGCGATTACGTTGGGCAACGGGCGTCATCATGACGTCGTCTATAGCTATTGTGCTGAGAGCTTCTTCTACGGAAACAAACGCCCCACGTCAAGACTCCATTTTTAAATTTAATCGTTTATTTTCAATGGCTTAAGGTTTTAATTGAATTTGCATTCCAATTCAATTTTCGCTAGGGTAGCCGCTTCTGAAGTTTTGAGGAGAGTCCCGAATGCTCCGGGATCGATTGAGTGAGACGCTGAAGACGGCGCTGAAAGCCAAAGAAGCCCGGACTGTTTCCACAGTCAGGCTAATCTTGGCGGCCTTGAAAGACCGTGATATCGCCGCCCGAAGCAAAGGCAATCAGGATGGTATCGATGAAGCCGACGTTCTGTCCCTGCTTCAGTCCATGATCAAACAGCGCCGGGATAGTATTAAGCTCTATGAAAAGGGCGGGCGTTTGGAACTGGCGCAGCAGGAAGGCGAAGAGATCGAAGTCATTGAGACGTTCTTGCCGGAGCAGCTAAGTGATGAAGACCTGGCCAGTGCCGTGAGCACAGCGATCACTGAAGTTGATGCAACGACTTTAAAAGATATGGGCAAGACCATGGCCGCGTTGAAAACAAAATATGCCGGCCAAATGGATTTCAGCAAAGCCAGCGCCCTCGTGAAGACCCAATTGGGTTAATTTCTCCCTTTTATTCCCAGGTACCACACTATCCACAGGCGGTATTCGAATGCGCCGCTTTACGGGTACGCTTATAAATAGATGTAAGCGGGGAGACGAACGCCCGGGTTTTCGTTCGCCAAATTTGAATCTTTAAGGACGCAATGGCTTTTTCGCCTCAATTTCTGGATGAGTTACGCGCCCGGGCCGGGGTGGTCCAGGTCGTCGGCAAGCGCGTTAAGCTGACCAAGAAGGGCCGCGAGCATATGGGGCTCTGTCCGTTCCATAAAGAAAAGACGCCGTCCTTTACAGTGAATGAGGAAAAAGGTTTTTTTCATTGCTTCGGCTGCCAGGAACATGGCTCTGCAATTGATTTCGTAATGAAGGTCGATGGGCTTAGTTTTCCGGAAGCCGTTGAACGACTGGCGGGCGAAGTCGGTTTGCAAGTCCCCGTGGATACGCCCGAAGAACGTGAACGTTCGGAACAACGCCAGACGTTAATCGATGTTACCGAAAAGGCTTCCCTCAGCTTCGAACGTAACCTGCGCATGCCGGAAGGCCGCCGGGCGCTGAGCTACCTTAAAGAACGGGGGCTTGATGAAGATACAATTGCCAAATTCCGTTTGGGCTTCGCGCCGGATACGCGGGGGGCGTTGAAGGGAACGTTGGCGAAAGATGGAATTTCTGAAGATTTGATGATCAATGCGGGGATGTTGATCCGGCCCGATGATCCGAACCGCGAACCCTATGATCGATTTCGCGGCCGGGTGATGTTCCCCATTACTGACCGGCGCGGTGGCGTGATTGCCTTTGGGGGGCGGATTTTAGGCGATGGTGAGCCGAAATATCTGAACTCACCTGAAACCCCGTTGTTCCACAAAGGCCGGGTGCTGTACGGCCTTATTCATGCCTTGAGCGCTGCGCGAAAGACCGGGCAGCTTATCGTGACCGAAGGCTACATGGATGTCATTGCCTTGGCGCAGGCGGGGATTGAGACCGCCGTTGCGCCCTTGGGGACAGCCCTGACCGAGGAACAGATCGGCGAATTGTGGCGGGTGGCACCTGAACCTATTCTTTGCTTCGATGGTGACAAGGCGGGCCGAAACGCGGCCTCCCGGGCGGCGGAAAGAGCCTTGCCGTTGCTGAAGCCGGGTTTCGGACTGCGGTTCGTTACGCTGCCGGAGGGAGAAGACCCGGACACATTAGTCAAGCGGAACGGCAAAGAAAAATTCGAAGAACTCCTGGCCGAGGCGCAACCTTTGTCAGATGTCCTATGGCGTCGGGAAGTCGGCGGGCGGTCTCTCAGAACACCTGAAGAATCAGCCATGTTGCAGCGCCGGATTGATGATTTGACCAAACAGATCAACGACCCGACCGTGCGCCGGCAGTTTCAAGAAGCCTTCAAAGACCGATTGTGGGAAGCGCGATCAAAGCGGCGCGGTAATCACTTCCCAAATACGGCCCCGCCTGTAAATGCAGCCGCCGGAAGGGCCACCAAAGTTGATCCAGCAGCGCATCAGGAACGCATTCTCGTGGGGCTTTTGATCGAGCGTCCAGAGCTTTATGACCATGTTGCGGAACGCCTTGGTTCCACAGCATTTTTGGCACCTGATCTTGACAAACTCCGTCAAGAGGTTTTAAAGACCTTGGACGCAGAACCGGGCCTTGACAGCGAGCAACTTAAATACCACCTCGTAGAGTATGGGTTTTCAGAAACATTGGGCGCCCTTATGGCGACCGAAGTTTCCAAGAAAGTCCTTCTCGCGGCTAGGACAGAGCTGTTGGAAGCGGTGAAGGAAAATTGGAATCAGGCTCACGCCCGATACAAACTTAAAGAATTACAAGCAGAAATACACAACCTGGAGCAGGAACAGAAACTAAATATTTCACAAGAAGGCATGAACCGCCTTCTTGCTCTTAAGATGGAAGAGCGAAACTTACAGGGCGCGACGGTAGACCTTTAATTATAAAGCTCGTAAAACCGGTCAATAGACGCCATCTTGATAAGATGTGAAATAGCGGTAGGACCTGCACGGAATCTCATTAGGAGAACGCGGCACATGGCGGCAAAAGCGGCAACAGCAACAGCGGAAACCACAGAATCGCGGGACGAATCCACCGACGGCCCTTTACTCGACACCCTAGGCGCTGGGGTCAAGAAGATGGTCGCACGTGGTAAAGAACGCGGATATGTCACCTATGACGACCTGAACACGGCATTACCGCCTGATCAGGTCTCGTCTGAGCAGATCGAAGACACCATGTCGATGCTGTCTGAAATGGGCATCAACGTTATCGAGAACGAGGAAAAAGACGATAACGCGGCCGCCGTCGTTGAAGTCGAAGCCGAAGCAAAAGATACCAAAAAGTCGGCCGTCGGTAATGTTGATGAATCTGACATTGGTCGCACGGATGACCCGGTTCGCATGTACCTTCGTGAAATGGGCAGTGTTGAGCTGTTGTCTCGTGAAGGCGAAATTGCTATTGCCAAACGAATTGAAGCTGGCCGTGAAATGATGATCGGCGGCATCTGCGAAAGTCCCCTGACCATTCGTGCGATTGTTGCGTGGCACGATGCCTTACGTGATGAACGTATGCTTCTGCGCGATATCATTGATTTGGATGCCACCAATGGCGGCGGCCCGGCTGCCGACATGACGGCCCAAGCTAATGAAGAAGGCGAAGAGGGCGAAGAAGGCGAAGAGGGTAATGAGAACAAAAACGGCGAAGAAGTTGCATCTCAAACGGTGACAGAAATTAAAGTTGCCCCAGCTACGGCCTCTGCATCTGATGCGGCCCCTGAAAAGACGGATGAAAAGACGGCCGAAGATAAGACTGAGGAAGGTGACGGCGAGTCAGCGGAAGGCAGCAGCGATGATGATGATGAAGACGACGAAGATGGCGAGAACAATCTCTCCCTGGCCGCGCTTGAAGAAAAGCTAACGCCGGAAGTTCTCGAAAATTTTGAGAAAATTGATAAAACATACAAAAAACTTCATCGCCTACATGTTCAGCGATTTGAAGCCATCGGCAAGGGTGACGACCTGACGACTGCACAAGAGCGTCGGTACGAAAAACTCCGCCGTGAGATGATCGAGCTGATGGACGATGTCCACCTGAACAACGGCCGCATTGAAGAGCTTCTCGAGCAGCTCTATGACCTGAACCGGGGCCTGATCGGCTTTGAGGGCAAACTGCTCCGGCTGGCAACAAGCTGCCGGATCAAGCGCGAAGATTTTCTGGAGCATTATCGCGGCTCGGAAATGGACCCAAAATGGTTGACCCGGGTTAAACGCCTTAAGGGCAAGGGCTGGGAAAAATTGGTTACCAAGCATCGCGATGAGGTCAAGACCATCCGTTCGGGGATCGTCGAAGTTGCCCAGGAAGCGGGCTTGCCGATTGGCGAATATCGCCGGGTTGTCTCGACGGTTCAAAAAGGCGAACGCGAAGCTGCCAAAGCGAAAAAAGAAATGATCGAGGCCAATCTGCGCCTCGTGATCTCAATTGCTAAAAAATACACCAACCGGGGTTTGCAGTTCCTGGACCTAATCCAAGAAGGCAATATCGGTTTGATGAAGGCGGTTGATAAATTTGAATATCGCCGGGGTTATAAATTCTCGACCTATGCAACGTGGTGGATCCGACAGGCGATCACCCGTTCCATCGCCGATCAAGCGCGGACCATTCGTATTCCGGTCCACATGATCGAAACAATCAACAAATTGGTGCGGACGTCCCGGCAAATGCTGCACGAAATTGGTCGAGAGCCGACACCGGAAGAACTCGCGAAAAAACTCACCATGCCGCTTGAAAAAGTGCGCAAGGTGCTAAAAATCGCCAAGGAACCGATCAGTCTTGAAACCCCCATCGGCGATGAAGAAGACAGCCACTTGGGCGATTTCATTGAAGATAAAAATGCTGTCCTACCGCTGGATGCCGCAATTCAGGCCAACTTGCGCGAAACCACAACCCGTGTTCTGGCCAGCCTAACGGCACGGGAAGAACGGGTTTTGCGGATGCGTTTCGGTATCGGAATGAATACAGATCACACGTTGGAAGAAGTCGGACAGCAGTTTTCAGTCACCCGTGAACGCATACGTCAGATCGAAGCCAAGGCGCTTCGTAAACTGAAACACCCGTCGCGGTCCCGCAAACTCCGCAGCTTCCTGGATTACTAATTTTAGCATCTGTATTCAGTCCCGAAAATCTGATACACCCGAGAGCATTAAATACCGTGGGCCTGTAGCTCAGCTGGTTAGAGCCGGCCGCTCATAACGGTCTGGTCGCAGGTTCGAGTCCTGCCGGGCCCACCACTCTTTCTTATGCGAACCCCCGCCCAGGATTTAGTCTCCCCAAGAAGCCCAGGTTTTCGGGAGTTTTAGCATAAATATCTTTTAAAAATGATGCGCGGAGATCGTCTCTGGTGCCCATTTAACCGACTTTTCGCAAAACGTCTCTGGACACGGTTTTCGACGCCCAGAACTTTGGGTTTT
>JABJKH010000098.1 GCA_018660465.1 Rhodospirillaceae bacterium | reverse complement strand
TGAAAACAATGGAACACCGGCGCTTGCAATACCGCAAATACGCCGCTTAATATCTTGAACCAGATGAGCCAGATCCTCCTTTAGATCAGGCCGGTGATTGTTCCAATTTATATGACGACGGACAGTAGACACGGCGGTCCGTGATCGCACTGAATATATCAATGATTGATGCCATTCGAGCGAGTTCATTTAGTTTACCGCCTTCGATTCCATGCGGATAGCCCGTACCATCAAGCTTCTCATGATGTTGCCCGGCGACAATAGTAACCCCCTTGGGTAAGTCGGAGGTTTGATTCAAAAATTCCACCGAACAGTTTACGTGCGACTTCATAATTACAAATTCTTCATCGGAGAGCTTGCCAGGTTTGTTTAAAACTTCGTGGGGGATGTGCATTTTTCCGACATCATGGAGCAAGCCACCCGTCGACAATGTCATCAAGTCATCCCCCTTAATACCAAGTGTGTTTCCGAATAGACTTAAGAATGTCGCGACCCGCATTGAATGGACATAGGTGTAGTTATCGTGCTCGGAAACACCCGAAAGGATGTCTTTAAAGTTATTGTTCTGAACGGCTTCTATAAGTGGAGAGCAGCTGTCTCGAACGTCATCATAAGGGATTGGTTCGCCTTCCTGAATTAAATCAGCAATCGAGTTGAACGAGCTTAATGTATTTTTGAGAGCGGCTTTTTGGGTCGGTTCAATATCTTCCCATTTAGCTTCCGTCCTGGAATTTACGCTACTCGAGAGCGCCGTAACAAAGGTGCTTCGTTTGAAAGGTCTTTCGACCTAGAACACGTTATCATATGACGTCGCTTCGGCCACAATCTCAGAATGTTCGGAATTAGCTGTGAAAACAATTGGTAGAATTTTCGACTTCTCGATATTACGTACTTCGGCGATAAAACTTGCCCCCCCCTTTGGCGGCAAAGCTTCGTCAACAACCAAGGCGGTTGGCGTTGTTGACGATAAGGCATCCAAAATCTGCGACCGATCATCAAATAATTTGAACATATAGAAGGACTTTAAATTCTGGGCGATTTCCCCTCTTTGAGTCGGAGACCCCCCGACAACAAATATGAGAGACTTGGCTTCATGATTATTCGACTGCGGCACTGTTGATCCAGTTTATTTTTGAAACAATTTTATCTTTAAAATTGTACATAAAATCTATTTTTAGGCAATTGTAAGAACACGCTTATCTCGTTTCTTTTCAGATGATGCGTAATCAGTAGTTGTTAGCGACAACTAAAATTATGTCAGCTATGTTAGGGCAAAGCGAACATATTTATCATCAATTTCGAATTTCCATATTTGATTCCCGCTTTTAAGAAGCAGAGCGGACCAAGTCGGCGATTGCTTAAAACTTCCGAACCTAGCCCAACTTGGACATCAACGCTGCGCGAATCCACCTTCTCCCACCACCACGAACGGCACCCAAACAAGCGGGTGGGCGTAGGGGGGTGTTCTTACTATTCCTCAACGCCAGCAGAGAGATTTAACGCATGTGTTGCGCCGATCGGTTGAGGTCGCAAGGGGGGGCGGAAGTCATTCGAGGCCCGTAATTTGGTCTGCTGGTGATCCTGAGCAAATATTGTGCTCATTTAGTGCGTTTTTTACTTAATTCCGCGAACTGATCATATGCATCGAGTGCTTGCGCCGCATAAACCATTGATGGCCCGCCTCCCATGTAGACGGCCATACCCAATGTATCCAAAAATTCTTCTCGGCTGGCACCATTTTTTTCTGCTGCTTTTGAATGGAAAGCGATACATCCATCGCAACGTACTGCGACGCCAATTGCTATCGCGATCAATTCTTTCGTCTTGGGATCAAGCGCACCGTCGACTGTTGCTGCTGAGGCCATCATAGAAAACCCTTTCATTGTGTCAGGGATTCCCGTTCTCAATCGTGAGATAGATTCGCTCAGATCATTTGCTAATTCAGGATAGCGTTGTGGCATTTTATTTACCCCTAGCCGTCGTACATTTAGGTGGTCATGGATTGGTCTGGAAGCTTTGAATTAGTTTAATAAAAACGTGTTGGCAGAGTCTTTGATGCAGGTCATTTATTTATGATTATTCCAACCATTATTGTCTGCGTGTGATGCAAGGGGCGACTCAGACCCACCTGCATCAACACGTTTGTTTCTGCCTAAAAAGAGAAATCCCAGCCACCTTCCAAATTTAACTGCTTTTCTACGGATATCGGACGTTAGTAAGGGTTGGTATTTTCGCCTGCAAATGAACCGTTCCTGACATCTGGGACAATCTAATGTTTAGGTAAGATTACAGTTGTCATCGTCGAAAGTCCTATTTCACTTTTTACTTCTGTGAACTAAGCCACGTCACGATCCTTGCCCTCCTGATTTGCCATAACCCGTTTGAAGTGGTCCGGATGCTGAGCGTACTCTATTACATTTTCCAAATGGTCGAGATGCATCTGATGTAGGAAACCGTGGACGCTCGCCGGGCGTATTGCCTCGTCATGGTCTGGATGATGGATCAGTAAAGTACATGCAGCGCCGACAAGGCAGGCAATTCCGCAAATTGAAAACGCCAACGGAAAATTCCCCATATCGCCTAGCATGCCCCCTAGCAACGGTCCGGCAATGCCGCCAACGCCGTAGGACAAGAAGATAAACGGGTAGTTTTGACCAACCCTATCGTTGCCGAAAATGTCAGCGGTGAGTGTTGGAAACAGGGCAAAGTTGCCGCCAAAATTAAACCCTATCAGCATGGCACCCAGATACAGAAGGTATTCATTGCCCGCCATACCGGTAAAGCCAAACAGGAAAATAGCTTGGGTTGAGGTCATGACCACCACAGAGCGCCGCCGCCCAATTTTGTCGCTAAGGGTTCCCCACGCGATACGTCCCACACCATTGGCCAGACTGAAGAATACGGCCATGGCGGTTCCAGCGATCGCACTCGCCTCGACAGGACCATAGCCGGCTGCCTGCAGGGCTTCCATGGGGTAGAGTTTCATCAAGCCAATTGACATTAGCCCGGCCCCGGCACTCACCGCAAATGTGAGAAACAGCAAAAAGAATTGGGGCGTGCGCAGCATTTCCTGCACGGTAAAATTTTGCTGCCCCTTAATCGCCGCAGGGGTTGTGGCGACGAATCCTTCGGGCTTCCAGTCTTTGGGTGGCATGGTCATCCAAAGGCTGCCAACAAGAATCAAAACGGAGAAGATGCCGCCATAGATGAGAAAAGTGGTCGACAATCCGTAGAGTTCAATAAGATGCCCCCAGGACCCGGCCATCTTGACCCAACCCATGGCACCGAAACCAAATCCGGCAACTGCCAGGCCGGTGATCATGCCTTTTTTGTCAGGAAACCACCGCATACCGACAGCAATTGGCACGACGTAACCCATACCAATACCAGCACCGCCGACCAGGCCGACACCCAGGCATACAGCCCAAAACTCGGTCCCACCAAAGAAACCCGTCAAGGCATAGCCAGCGCCAAGCATCAGGCCCCCTATTACCACAAGTTTACGAGGACCCAATTTTGAAATAGCTCTACCGGAAAAAACCATGGTCAATGCAAATGTGACCAGGCCAACCGCAAAAACTATCTGTGTGTCGACCTTGCTCCAGCCAGCAGCCCTTAGGGCCGGGGTAAATACCGACCAAGCATAGATAGCCCCCAGGCTGAGTTGAATGAGCAGCGACCCAAGCACTACGAGCCACCGGTTTGAAGTGCGATCAACCTGCATTATCTTCTCCTCTAATAATCGAGCAACGTTAGAGCCTTAGAACGACGTCGTTCGGAAATGGAGACATTCCGCGAACCATCGATGACAGACGCTTAAAAGAGCTTGGAGTAAGGGCCCGTCGACAAATATGAGGGGGGTATCACAATCGATTTCTACGCTTGGTTATTTTCTCCATCACCGCCCGAAATTAAAACCCGGATCAAACAACTTAGGGCCTAATTTTAAGGAACCTAAATAGAATTCGCCATGACTTGCATCAATACCGTGCGCTTAAAATTAGCTATTGTTTCCGATTTCTCCTGAGAATTTCTTCTGGAGTTTACATCCTTGGCTCCGCACCCATGCGTCTGCGCCTAGGTTAGAGCCGTGTGGTTTTCATATGACCTGAGTTATCAGTGATAATTTTGGTTAATTCGCGTACTGAATAATCCGATCCTCCAGGTTAGTAATAAAGACCTGACCACATTGATTGGCTGCTCATGGTCCGCGCCCACTCAAAGGAATTTCAATTTCCGCTGTTGGCTGAGACAGCAATGGTCTCATTGGTTAAGGTGGAGGTTTGGCGTCGGATTACTTTTTCTAATGTGCTGCGATCCATGCCATCGACATCACTCCTGGTGATTGAAGTGTCCCTAACATAGAATACAATTCGGTTTGGGGCGTCGCCGTCTTTGCGTTAATTGCCGGTCATAGGGGAAGGGCTTTGATTAAAAAACTGCTTTTTATTCCACCAGTATTAATCGGCATCGCTGTATTATTTTACGTCGCGAGCGGCAACCGAGCGCCAGATCGAAAACCACCAGAAGAGCGCGCCCGCGCTGTTAGGGTCATTAGCGCCAACTCTGTTAGACTAGTGCCGCACGTTACTGGATTTGGCAGCGTCTATCCGGGCACCGTATGGAGCGCTATTGCGCAAGTTTCTGGTGAGGTCATCTATGTGCACCCGGGCCTCAAGAAAGGCTCCATTCTTTCCGCAGACACTGAAATTGTCCGAATTTCTCCTGCCGACTTCGAATTGGCACTAACCCAGGCAAAGGCAAATATTCGCTCAGCCCAAGCAAAGCTGGCCGAAATTAAAATAACTGAAATTAATACAGCCGATTTGGCGGAAATTGAAAAGCGGGGATTGGCGTTGCGTGAAATTGAACGCAAGCGCAAAGAGGATTTATTTAAACGCGGAACCGTCGCACGGTCCGCGTTTGAGTTAGAACAACGCGAAAGCCTCGCCCAACGTAAGAAAGTTCAAGACCTTGAGAATGCGCTTCGTCTGCTGCCGACACAGCGGGCGGTACAGCACGAACAGATTGCCGTCTATAAGGCGCAACTGGAATCAGCGAAGCTTGATCTCGCACGCACGCGCATAAAACTGCCGTTCGATGCAAGGATCGGTGAGGTCACCGTTGAGGCGCAACAATATGCCCAGTCTGGTAGCACTTTGGTCACGGCAGACAGCCTGGATGTTGCTGAAGTAGAAGCCCAAATTCCAATTTCTCAATTCCGTGCAATGGTTCATGCGAGCACCGCGGGCATGACTCCAACAGGCATTACGGCAACATCTTTGTCGAAGATCATTCAAAACATAGGTTTTGATGCGACCGTTCGCTTGCGTGCTGGAAATGACATTGTCGAGTGGCCGGCTCGATTTGCCCGCATAAGCGACACGATTGATCCAAAAACCCGCACGATTGGCGTCATTGTTGCCGTTGACGGTGCATATGCCAAAGCGGCACCCGGCCTGCGTCCGCCGCTTTCCAAAGGTATGTTTGTGGAAATCGACATTCGAACGGGCGCAAAGGAAAACCGAATTGTTGTGCCCCGTGCAGCCATTCACGACGGAAAACTCTATGTTCTCAAGAGCGATAATCGACTTGATATTCGACCGGTTAAGGTTGGATTGGTTCAAGGTGATCTGGCGGTTATTGACGAAGGGGTTGCAATTGGTGAAAGAATCGTCGTTTCAGATTTGATTCCTGCCGTCGCCGACATGCTGTTGCTTCCGCATCCTGACGGTCCATTGCAAAGTAGACTCGAGCTTGAGGCAGCAAACGGAACGCAACACCGATGATCCGATACTTTTTAGATCATCGGACTGCTGCCAACTTGGTCATGATTGCATTCATCGTTGCGGGACTGTTTGCGGTCCAATTTCTGCAACGCGAAACCTTTCCTCGGGTTCAACCAAATAAAGTTGAAATTCAGGTGCTCAACCCCGGCGCTAGAGCGGAAGATGTTGAGGAATCCATATGTCAACGCATCGAGGACGCCGTCGATGGTATCGACAACGTTGACGAGATGACGTGTGAGGCACGCGAAGGTCTCGCGCGTGCTGTTGTCGAAATGGTGGAGGGCGCAAACCTAGACCGATTTACAGCAGATATACGGACAGAAATTGATGCGATAACGGAATTCCCGGATCAAGCCGAAGACGCGGTTGTCAAACAACTGGGCCGAACTGATTTTGTGGCCTCGGTCGCTGTCACAGGCGTTGCGAGCAAGCCTGATCTCAAGGCTTATGTGGAAGAAGTGAAAGATCGGATGTTGCGCTTTGGGGGCATTCCCAAGATCGAGATCAAGGGGTTTTCCGACCATCAGGTCCGCATCCAACTTCCCGACGCAACCATCAGACAATATGGAATTAGTATTTCCGACGTTGCGCTCGCGATTCAACGCCAGAGCCTTGATCTGCCATCGGGCAGCATCCAAGCAGCGGACCAAGAAGTCCTGATCCGATTTGCTGATGAGCGTAAGACCCCGGACGACTTTCGCGATGTGGTCGTTGTCGCGGGCACCGGTGGCGGGCAAATTCGACTCGGTGACATTGCAACAATCACCGACCGGTTTGATCTCGATGAAGCAAAAATTGAGTTCAATGGCAAACCAGCGGCCATTTTGGATATTACCAAGACCGAGACACAAGATACGCTTGACGTTATTGATGCGATCAATGCCTTCATCGAAATTGAACGCCAAACCTCCCCACCGGGAATTGGAATTTCGGTTACCAGTGATATTTCCTCGATCGTCCGCGATCGGCTGCAATTACTCTTGCGCAATGGAGGCCAAGGCCTCGCTTTAGTATTATTGGTGCTCTGGTTATTTTTTGGATTTCGATATGCCTTCTGGGTAGCCGCGGGCTTGCCGGTCTCATTTTTAGGCGCTGCAGTTTTGATGGTTGCTGCGGGTTACACGATCAACATGTTGACGATGGTCGGACTGTTGATCGTCATTGGGCTGTTGATGGATGATGCCATCGTCATTGCAGAAAATATTGCCACGAAGCGCCACCAGGGAAGGCCGCCCCTTGAAGCCGCATTTGAGGGCGCACAACAGGTCTTACCCAGTGTCTTTGCATCCTTTGCGACGACGACCTGTATCTTCGGCTCTTTGGCATTTTTGAAAGGCGATATCGGGCAGATTCTCCGTGTTGTGCCGGTCGTCATGCTATTTGTCCTTATTATTTCATTGATTGAGGCCTTCTTGGTACTGCCACATCATTTGGCCCATGCGCTTGCCAAAATCCCCTACGATCCGCCGCCCATCCAACAGGCCGTTGATCGTGGTGTAGATTGGTTGCGCGACCACGTGGTTGGTCCGCTCGCCATCACTGCGGTTAAATGGCGCTATTTGACGGCCGGGATCGCGGTTTGCCTCATGCTTTTAGTCTTCAGCACAATAGCTGGCGGGTTGCTAAAGTTTTCCGCCTTTCCAGAACTTGATGGCAACGTCATGGAAGCTCGAGTTTTGTTGCCACAGGGAACGCCCTTGAAACGCACAGAACAGGTTGTCGAGCACCTTAAATCGGCTCTTGGGCGGGTTAATAAAAAATTGTCCCCGGAACAGCCCGGCGGTCAGTCATTGGTCGAGCAAGTGGTTGCGAAATTCAATGAAAATTCAAGTGCGAATGAAACGGGCCCTCATGTTGCGACGATATCTGTAGACTTACTTGAGTCGGAAAGGCGGACCAGCCGCATTGATGATGTCATCGCCATGTGGCGTCATGAGACAGGTGAAATAGCCGATGTCATTTCGGTGAAATTTACGGAATCTCAGGTTGGGCCAGCGGGCCTTGCCTTTGACATCCGCCTCACAGGTCGCGATCTGGACTCCCTCAAGGCGGCAGCCATAGAGCTTACCGATTGGCTCAATGGATACCCTGGCACGTCTAATCTAACGGATGATCTTCGACCGGGAAAACCTGAATTAAGGGTAAGCCTCAAAGATGGCGCTTCGACTTTGGGCGTTGATGCCCGACAGATTGCCGATCAACTTCGTGCCGCCTTCTTTGGCACAACGGTAAGTGAAATTCAGCGCGGCTCAGAATCTTATGAAATTGACGTTAGAATTGATTCGCGAAACAAAGACAGCCTATCCGATATTGACAGATTTACGATTTCTCAAACAGATGGCAGCTTGATCCCATTGATCGCAATCGCTGATATTAAAACCGGTCGCGGCTATTCACGCATTAACCGGGTAAACGGTCAACGTACAGTTACCGTACAGGGTGACGTTGATGTGACCATCGCCAATGCCAACGAAATTCTAAAAGATACGCGCAAAAGGTTCTTTCCAAAATTGGCAAAGCGTTACCCCGGTGTTTCGGTAACCCTACAGGGTCAGAATAAGGAAGGTCGAACCACGCAACGTTCGATGATGAGCGGATTTATTCTGGGTTTGATCGGTGTCTATTTGTTGTTGAGTTTTCAATTTCGAAGCTATGTAGAACCGCTGATCGTGATGATCATCATTCCCTTTGCCCTTATTGGTGCCGTCGTCGGCCATATATTACTGGGGCTAGATTTTACCATGCCCAGCATGCTTGGTCTGGTTGCACTGGCGGGCGTCGTGGTAAACGATTCCATCCTGCTTGTTAATTTTATAAAGCACTATCACGGCGACACCCAATCGGTTGCGGAAGCAGCGCCACTTGCCAGCAGAGCCCGATTTAGGGCCATCCTATTGACCTCACTCACAACAATTGTTGGGCTCTTACCCCTGTTATCAGAAACCAGCTTACAAGCACAGATTTTGATTCCCCTGGTCACAAGTTTAGCCTTCGGTCTGATGGCAACGACGATATTGGTTCTGTTCCTGGTGCCAGCGATTTACTCAATTCTAGATGATTTTGGACTTACAAAAATTGACTGACGAAACGTCCGGTTTCGGCTATCAGCAGCTGTTGGCAAATCCCCTGATAGCGAATTAATTCTGTTGGCCCACTCGCCGACCATGGTATGGTCGTCAGGACATTTACCGGGGGCTTTATTTCTAAAATGAATTCGACGCAGGTGATCGCGGCAGCCCCGTACCCATTGACATTTGAGACGGCGCACACGGCGGCGCTATTCATCGACATGCAACGGGATTTTCTAGAACCGGGCGGATTTGGGGAATTGCTGGGCAATGACGTGTCGCTGCTGAGGCGAACCATCGAGCCCTGCAAGGCGGTCCTGGACGCTGCCCGGCGCGCGGGACTTTTGATCGTTCACACCCGCGAAGGCCACCGTGCGGACTTAACCGACGCACCGCCTTCTAAGCTAGCGCGGGGGAATCTTGAAACCGGCATCGGCGATGACGGCCCAATGGGACGCATTCTTATTCGCGGCGAACCGGGCCACGACATTGTTCCCGAACTTGCCCCCGTCGACGGAGAACCGGTTATCGACAAGCCGGGCAAGGGTGCGTTTTATGAAACCGATTTGGAGTCGGTCCTCAAGAACAAAGGAATTCGAACGCTTATCGTCTGTGGCGTCACGACGGAAGTCTGTGTCCACACGACGGTCCGCGAAGCAAACGACCGTGGCTACGAATGCGTCGTGTTGGAGGACTGCGTGGGATCGTATTTTCCGGAGTTCCAGCGCATCGGCATTGAAATGATCAAGGCGCAGGGGGGAATATTCGGATGGGTTACAGGTTCGGAGAATGTGATCGCGGCGCTTGGCGTCTAACAATTCGAGAAAATCGAAGTTTATGTAGGGCTATTAATCTAAGGGGAAAGTCATTATGAGCAGCAAAACACCTTTGTGGGTGGCGGGAGACCTGAATGCGTTCTTTGGGCTCGGCACCAACGTTCTCGTGAACCTACTGGTTCTGACGGGACTTTTGAAATTTGTGATCAAAATACCCGATGCCGTTCTATTCGGTCATATCTTACCAGCCGTCGGCCTGATGCTGTTTTTGGGGAACATGTATTACGCCTGGATGGCTAAAAGGCTTGCCAATGAAACCGGACGGGACGACGTCACGGCGCTGCCGTCGGGCCCTAGCGTGCCGCACATGTTCATCGTCGTTTTTGTCATTATGCTGCCCATCACGATCCAAACCAAAGACCCGATCAAGGGCTGGGAAGCCGGATTGGCCTGGGTCTTTGTCGAGGGCATCGTGCTGTTTGCAGGGGCCTTTATCGCACCGACCATCCGCAAACTGACACCGCGCGCGGCTTTGCTTGGAACGTTGGCCGGTATTTCAATTACTTTCATCTCGCTCCGACCGGCGATGGAGATTTTCGAGACCCCGATCATCGGAATGGTATCGATGGTTATCATTCTGGGAGCCTGGTACGGCGGTGTGCGGTTCCCCGGCAACGCGCCCGGCGGCCTTGTCGCAATTGCCGTCGGCACGCTTCTCGCCTGGCTCAGTTATGCTTTCGGTTGGGGCTTCGGCGGCATGAACCCGGCGGCGGTGCAGAACTCGTTCGGCAACATTGGGTTCTCCATTCCTTTGCCCGCGGTGGGGCATGTGTTCTCAGGGTTTGAGTTCCTGGCTTTCATCATCGTGACCGCCATCCCGTTCGGCGTTTATGACTTCATTGAGGCTATGGATAACGTCGAAAGCGCGTCTGCGGCGGGCGATGAATACAGCGTCAAGGAAACCCTGATGGCCGAGGGCGGCATCAGTCTCGTCGGGACACTGTTCGGCAGCCCGTTTGCAAATGCCGTTTATATCGGCCATCCCGGATGGAAATCCATTGGCGGGCGGATCGGCTATTCGCTGGCCACCGGCACGATGGTCTTGGTCCTAACATGGTTGAGCATCGTCTCATTGCTTCTTGATGTCATTCCGGTTGTCGCGATCATACCGATCCTTCTTTATATCGGTGCGTTGATCGGGGCCCAGGCGTTTCAGGCGACACCGGCCAAGCATGCACCCGCGATCATCTTCGCCTTCGTGCCCCATCTAGCGGCGTGGGGAAAGGTTCTGATCGACGGCGCGCTTGGCGCGGCGGGAACCAACGCGGGTGCGGTCGGGTTCGGCAAACTGGCGCAGAACGGCGTGCTCTATAAAGGGCTGGAGTCCCTTGGCGGTGGGGCGATTATTACCGGCCTGATCTTCGCTGGGATCGTCGTCATGCTGATCGACCGGAAGCCGAACAATGCGGGTATTTTCTGTGTTATCGGCGCAGTACTAGCTTTCTTCGGCTTTATCCATGGACCGGCGGTCGGCATGGCCGTATCGCCGATGATTGCGCTGAGTTACGTCTTCATGGCGGTGATTTGCTTCGGATTTACGAAGATGGAAATTGCCCCCGAAGAATCTTAATGCAGTGCCCAGGACCCGAATACCTCGACAGGCCTCAAGGTATTCGGGTTGGGATCCAAGTAGGCTTTTGGGTGTCATAATTTGATGTGGAAAAATGCCTCCTCCTGGCTATTCGCGGCGGTTGTAACGTTCACCGGAAAACGTCGGCTCTTTGCGGGTAAAGCGGCCTAAATTTAGGTGTGATATTTCATTCTGGAAATGACCCGATAAGGTCGAGTTGGGCCGCAAATTTTGCTAGGCATTAGATCTCGGGCACCAACAGCCGCCTTGCCCAACGTTAATATTCCCGATTACGCTCGACAGGTCATTGGGCCGTTGATATCAACTGGAACGACGAAAACACCATGAATATTGCTAGGGCGAATGAGGAATGAAGTGGCTTTTGTTGGCCCTCGGGTCGATGTTTGTACAACAAACTTTTATCACGCTAAGCAAAGTTTTACTGGCTGTGCTGGCACCAGTAATCCTTATCGATTTGAATGTCGATCCGATTTGGCTTGGTGTTTATGTGAGCCTGATGGCTATGTCAGCACTGGTCGTTCAGGTTGGGTGCGGTAGCTTCATTGTTCGCTACGGCGCACTTCGAATAAGTCAAATCTCGCTGGTAATGGGGGGGCTTGGCCTCCTGCTTGTGCCACCTGGGCTAATACCGATTCTTGTTTTGTCGGCTATGACCATTGGCGGCGGAGGAGCATCCACTCCTGCAAGTTCACATCTTCTCGGCCGATACTCGCCACTAAAATGGGCACCGCTTATTTTTTCAATCAAACAGACAGCGGTTCCTGTAGGGTTGCTCATCGCCGGGCTGCTCGGACCATTCCTTTCTGAGAATTTTGGCTGGCGTAACGCCTTTCTGATTATCGCGGCAGCCTGTATTGTTTTCGCCGTCATGTTACAGCCAGTACGCTGGAAATTTGACAGCGATAGAGACACAACTCGAAAATTTCACCTTTCCGATTTCAAGAGAACGATAACTCTGGTCCTGAGCCAGCCCGAACTCCGTAGCCTGGCCCTGGCATGTTTCGCCTTCGTTGGATTGCAGGCAACTTTTATAGCATATTTCGTAATCTATCTGACGCATATTGGATACAGTCTGGCCGAGGCAGGACAAATTTTTGCCTTTGCAACATCGGTGGCGATACCAGGCCGCATCTTCTGGGGGTGGCTTAGCAGTAGCTATGTTTCGCCACGCACGATGTTGGCTGTGCTGGCGTTGGCAATGGCGACAACCATTGGATTGACCAGTCTATTCGACGAGAATTGGCCTGTCTGGATAATCACGCTTGTCTCTGCCGCTGTCAGCGCCACCGTGTTCTCCTGGCACGGGGTACTGTTGGCAGAAATAGTGCGGTTATCCCCCGATTCGATGCGGGGTGCGGTGACCGGCGGTGTCCTTTCTTTTGGCCAGTTTGGTGGACTGGTCCTCCCTCTCTTATACTCTGCGATGCTTGGATCAACGGGCAGTTATCGCATTGGGTTTATCGTTTGTTCAGTGCCAGCGCTTGTCGTCGGGCTGGTGTTAATCTTTTCAGCCCGGTCGACCAAATTGGATTAGAGTAATTTTTGGTACGAAACGCGTGGTAGACGGCGACACATTTGTAATAGGTGGTGAGGATAAGCATGACGAATTTAGCGCACAAAGCACTTAATATAAGTGACCTCCGCGAGATGGCGCGTCGTCGCCTGACTAAGGCGCTGTTCGATTTTTGTGACAAGGGCAGTGAAGACCAAGTCGGTATGCGTGATAACCGCGTTGCGCTTGATCGTATCAAGCTGATGCCGAGAATCTTGCGCGACGTTTCGCCTCGGGACCCGGGTATCACCTTGTTCGGCAAACGTCATGACCTACCCCTATTGATTGGGCCAACCGGGCCTGCGGGGTTTGTTTGGTACCAGGGGGAAACAGAACTGGCCCGGGCAGCTGCGGCTGCGAATATTCCGTTCACGTTGGCCAGCAACTCCAACAGGGACATGGAAGAAGTCATCGCTGACGGCGGAGGCACGCAGTGGTATCAGCTTTATGTCTGGCAAGATGCCGAAGCCGCATTGGTAACTGTCGAACGGGCCCGCGATGCGGGGTTCGAGGCTTTGGTCCTAACGGTCGATTCGCCAGTCTACAACAACCGCGAGATCGATATCCGCAATGGTTTGAAGTTCCCGCCACGCGTTACGATGCGCACCGCAATCGATGCGGCCTTGCATCCGCGATGGCTGTTGGGTGTTTGGGGACGGTATGTCCTTTCTCATGGCGGTCTCCCAGCATTTTCAAACATTCATATTCCCGACGAACAGAAAGCCAATGCGACAAGCTATGTTTCTGCTGCAACGACGAGTTTTTTAAATCGGAATGACACCCTGGACTGGGATTATCTGAAACGACTTCGCGATCTATGGCCGCGAAAACTTCTGATCAAAGGCGTCCTGCATCCAGACGACGCGGTGATGGCTGCCGATTGCGGTGTCGATGGTATATTTGTCTCCAATCATGCAGGCAACGTCAATGACACCGCCATTACTGCGTGGGATGCCTTGCCGGCAATCGCAGAGGCCGTCGGAAATAGAATGACGATAATCGCCGATACAGGTGTGCGTCGCGGGAGCGACGTGTTGAAGGGCCTCGCTTTAGGAGCCGATGTTGTCGCTATTGGGCGTTCGACGCTCTACGGTGTCGCCGCTGCAGGTGAGGCCGGTGCGACCCGCGCCCTGGAAATCTTCGACTCTGAAATCCGTCGTACGATGGCCGTTATGGGGCTCACCGATATATCATCAATCGGTCGAGATCACATTCGTCTCCCAGGAGACCTGCCGGTTTCAGGGTCAGCAAAAATTTAGCGTTCAGCGTGAAGCAGCGGGGATATCCACCCAGAATTTGCTTCCAACGCCCACTTCGCTTTCAACACCAATTTTTCCATTCATCAATGTAACGAGGTTCTTCGTTATTGCGAGGCCAATACCGGTTCCTTCTTCTTTCCTCTTTATTGTATCGAGCCGGTTAAATGGCAAAAATATCTTTTCATGATCATCCAAGCGGAAACCTACTCCTGTATCGGCGACAGAAAACCGTACAAATTTTCTATCCTGGATATTCACTGAAATTTGCACGGTTCCCTTTGGTTTGTTGTACTTCACCGCGTTTGATAGCAAATTTAAAATGACTTCTTTGAGCCGAACGTAATCAGTTCGAACCGAATTGACTATCCCACTATCCATATCAAGATTAACAGTTACCGATTTCTCGTCCGCGGTTGGCGTGATCAGAATAACGCATTCGTTTAATAATTCTTCGATCGGCACGTCCTCAATTTTGAGGTCCACTTTTCCAGCCTCTATCCGGGATAAATCTAAAACTTGGTTGATTAGATCTAGCAACAAACCACCCGACATTATGATGTCGTCAATATATTCTTTTTGTTTATTTGAAACATCCTCTTTGGGGTTCATCAACAATAACTGCCCAAAGCCCAGAATCGCATTCAATGGCGTCCGCAATTCATGGCTCATTTGGGATAAGAAATTAGATTTTGCCTGATTGGCAACATCGGCATTCTCCCTTGCCTCAACCAGGGCCACTTCGGTGCGTCGACGCTCCTCTACCTCATCTCGTAATTGCAAGGTGCGCTCTTGGATTGATTTTTCTGTATTATCGTAGGCGGATTGTAATTCTGCAGTTCGTTTCTGTACGAGAGATTTTAGCCAAATATTTTGAACCCAAGCCACAAGAGCGGCAACAATAACAGAGCCAATCAACCAATATAGCCAGCGTGGAATTTCTTCGCGTGGAGACACCGAAAACCATCGCTGAGTCGACATGCTGTATACGGATTTAGGATCGTTTTTTTGTCGTTTAAGGTGAACGTCAATCCTATCAAGTAATCCTCCGCCTTTTCCCAATGGCGCCGCGAACATCAATTTTACCGGGTTTAAGATTACGTTTGTCGGTAGTGCCGTATATTTGTGTCCATGGGAGATATGAAATGTGCGGCTCACGACGCCAACATCAGCTTCTCCTGAACTGACCATTTCAAGAGTATGACCATAACCCTTAGCAGGAAGACTCTGATATTTCAGTCCAAATGAGTCGGCAGTTCTTTTCAATGCAACCGTGTGAACGCCTTTCGGAATTAGTGCAATTTTTTTACCTGCAACATCTACAATTCCATCTATTATTGTGCTTTTATTTTTATATAAAACACCCCAATTACTAATGACGACTTCAGAAGAAAAATCGAACTGCTTTGCCCTCTTTCCCGTATAGGCCATCCCACCCAACAGATCGATCCCCCCATTTTTCAGGAGCTTCATTAAATTTGGCCAAATTGTTTCGACGTATTTAAGCTGCCACCCTTCGTGTTTGGCTATATCCTCTATAATATCAATTACCAAACCAGACGGCGGCCCCCCATTCCCATGGATTCCAACCGGATTATTATTTGAAACGCCGACACGAACCACACGTTTTGTTTGGCTTTCCGCAGCTTTGCTTTCCGGAGACACGAGAATGCTCAAGGCAAATGTGGAAAGGACCACAAATCGTAAAATTATCGGGGAAATTATTCTGCACTTCATATTTTTAGGTTAGCACAGCAATAAATCTGAGGTATAGAATTTTTTGGTTTTGACCATCAGCCACTACTAGCAACAAGCCAAATTTATACCCGCTATCTGAGTGTCACCTCAACTGATCATTGCGACACATTGGTTGAAAACTACCTTTTGAAGTTTAGACCGTCATCTTCCCTGTGGCGTACGTTATTCAACGGTCCATTCGGCAAATTTCCATCAGGCGCTTTAGCTCGGTTGGGCTGAGTTCATGTAGGCGGCTGGCGAGGGCGACGAATTCGTCTTCGGTGGTATCGTCAAAGACGCGCTGCAGGCAATCGTGAATTTTGATGCGGTGGCGTTCCGGCGTTGCGGGCTGACCCTGAGAATGACCAAGACCTTTCTCGCAATGGACTTTGATGCAGGTGCCGTCTTTCAGGGTCACCGCCAGATCGACCCAGCGTCCTTCCGTGGTATCCGGGATCGACGGGTCCGGCACCAGCGTAATTTTTTTCATCAACGCCTGAATGTCGTCGCGATTGACCACGGCGTCTTGAAAATGATCGATGCCAAGCGGCCCATCAAGAAGGGCGGCCACGACCGTATAATGAATGCTAAACTTGGCATCGAGGCCGGTCTTGGATAGGGGGCGGTCGACATGCTCTGAATTCGCACAGATCATCGTGATGCTCTCGATATCAGATACATTCTCAATCTGTTCACGCGCCTCCAGGGCCGCATTGATTCCCCAATGGGTGACGTAATTGGCAGGGTAGAGTTTGATGTTGTAGCCGGGGTCGACGATGCGGAATGTCTCCCCATAGGCGAGCAATATGTCGGGGCTAATTTCGCTTTTTAGAAATGCCTTCGCCCAGCCGAGTTTATGATCGAGCACGTCGCTGTTGGCGGTGAAGCCTTCTTTGGCCAATAGGGCTGCATCAAGCCCGCTGGCACCTGAATAGCCGCAATGGGTGGATTTGGTCATCGTGCCCTTGTTGGCGGGCAGGGTCCCCGACCGGGTCGCCGCTGTGCCGATGGCATGACCTGTCTGTTCGGCATCAAGCCCCAGCATATGCGATGCGGCGACCGCACTTCCCATGGGACCGACGACGCCGGGGGTGTGGAAAATGTAAAGCCCCGGGTGACCTTCCGCATAGCGCAGCCGACCTTCCATTTCGATACCTTTTATAAGCGCCGTCGCAGCCGTCCGTCCATCTGCGCCAAGTTTTTCCGCCAGCGCCAAGACGCCGGGCAGCACCGGCGATGTCGCGTGATTGGGCGGCGTCGACATGGGTTCGTAATCAAGCACATGCATGGACGCGCCGTTGATATAGGCGGCATAGAAAGGCGAGGTCTTGAAACCGAACCCGATCACGGTGGCCTCCGCCACACTGCCCTGATCGCGCACATGGTTGGCGAGGATCTTGGGTGCTTTCTGGGTCGTGCCGGCGAGCGCGACCGACAATCCGTCGAGCGTCACCCGGTTCGCATGGGCGAACACGTCGTCAGGAATATCCCCATCCGTCGTACCAACAATCTTCTCACAAAGCTCCGCCGTCAGTCCCATGGCACTCTCCTATTACCGATGCGACATCATCTTACCGTCGGGATGCTGACACAAGGGAACAGGTGGGGAATTTGATGCTGTGTTCTAAGTTAGTGAATCGTATTCGCAAAATTAATGCTAAATGTAGCTCCGCCGCCTGGGGTTTCGCTGACATCTATGGTGCCGCCGTGGGCTTCGATTGTCCGTTGGACGATTGACAGGCCCAGACCACAGCCGCCACTGCGCCGATCAGAACGTTCGAAACGTCCGAAAATTTCTTTGCGCAATTCCTTCGGCACACCCTGACCCCGGTCGATCACTTGAATTGTTTTAGTGTCATCGACCTTGGTGGTGATCAGGGTTCCGCGGGACGAATACTTAATGGCGTTTTCCACCAGGTTGCGGACCGCTTGCTCAAGTGCATCCGCATTGCCGTGAATAAGGACCGGATTGTCGGCCCCTAATACCTCCAGGGATCGATTTTCCTTGATCGCAAGGGGGCCAAGCTGCATGGCTACTTTTTTAGATATTTCGCCAAGATCGACAACGTCTGCTTCGCTAATGATAAGTGTATCCAATCGCGCAAGGGCCAGCAGTTGTTCCACCAGCCGCGACATTGAATTCACATCTTGTTTCAGGGCTTCGACATTATCTGATCGCTCTAGGTCCCCAAGTTGAAGGAGAAGCGCAGAAATCGGGGTGCGTAATTCATGCGCAACGTCAGCTGCGAAGTCCCGATGTCGCGCCTCGCTCTCAAGTAAGTCTTGTTCGACCTTTTTACGGTGGCTGATGTCGTTCGCGGAACCTGCCATGCGAATGGGGTTCCCGTCTTCATCCCATACGGCCTGAGCCCTGGAACGCACCCATACATAGGTCCCATCCTTACGTTTCAGGCGGTATTCGTTATCGTAAGGAATGTGATCTTCCAAGTGCGCCCGAATGGCTTCCAGGACACTGTCTTTGTCGTCTGGATGAAATGATCTTTCAATTGTATGATGATCGGGTTCAAGTTCTCCTACTTCGTACCCCAAAATTTCGTGCCAACGGGGTGAGAAATACTGCGCGCCTGTCTGAATGTTCCATTCCCAAAGGCCGTTTTGCGATCCCGATACGGCGAAGGCGTAGCGTTCTTCGCTCTCCCGTATTTTGTCGAGGGCGTTCTTTTGTTCGGAGATGTCTTCCACGAGGGCAAAAAACCCCTGGACCGAGGAATCAGGATCAATCTTTGGAACGTAATTAATACGGAGGGATATTTCTTTGCCTTCGGCCCCTGGACGAAGGGTCTCGAATGTTACTGTTTCCCCGGCCAGTACGCGATTTACATACCGCTTTATTGATTTGTAAGCCTCTTCCCCGATCCCGTCTCGTAAGTGTTTTCCGATCAATTTGTCCGGCGACATCAATCTTCGCTGTTGTGAATGGTTGTTTGTAAATTGATATATTTCATCGGTGTTAAAATAGGATATTCCAATCGGAACGGAATTAAGAATTAAGCTAAGTTCTTCTTTGCTCTCGCGTAATTCTTGTTGTGAATTTTTCTGGTCGGTGATATCCGTGCGCGTAGAAAACAACGCCGGTTCACCGTCCCAATCAATCATAAAGCCACGCCGACTTGTCCAGAATTTGGTTCCATCCTTTTTTATCCCCACTTGTTCAAGGTCGAGCGGCACTTCTTCTCCGCGCATCCGTTTTTCGTAGTACCGGGGGTTGGTTTCGCGGAAATCAGGCGACTGTAGGTCCCGGGTTGACGAAAGTGCCATGATTTCTTCGGGTGACTCATACCCAAATATGTTGGCCAATGCCTGATTGGCGTATAGCGGCTGGTAATGTCTGTGAATCAGGATGCCCTGGTTGGCGTTATCAAGAATAGCTTGGAGCCGCTCATGGCTTGAGCGAATTTGATCGGCGGTTTGCTTGCGCTCGGTAATATCTAGTCGCAGGGAGCAAACCGCAGGCTCGCCATCCCAGTCTACAGAAAATAATCGCCGCTCTACCCAAAATTCAGACCCGTCTTTTCGCACGCCGCGGATGTCGCGATCTGCCTTCGCCTCTTTCCCCTTGAGAATGCGTTCGTGAGTGCCCTCGACAGATTCCGGGTGGATCATCACTTTCGTCGACTCTAGAGACATGATCTCTTTCGGCGACCCATAACCATACATTTCCGCCAACATTGGGTTGGCGTACAAGGGCTTCCAATCTCGATGAATAAGAATGCCCAAGTTCGCTTTGTCGAAGACGGATTTCAGAAAATTCTTAGAGGAGTTTTTACTGTCCGCTTCCAAAGCTTCCGCGTGCCGTTCGAGCCGATCAATCTCGGCCAACAGTTCTTTCTTTGTTTTTTGATCGTGTCTACCCATCTCTGTTACTTCACCATTCCCGCAAAATGGTACAGGGTTTAAGTTAGAGCGTGGCGTCATCTCAAAATCTGTTTCGACCCATGTCTAGGACGAATGTAAGCTCTACGCAGAATGTAAGCCGGAACAATGGAGTGGGCAAGATGGCTTCCGATATTGATGGTGTGGACGGTTTCGGGCACTGATGTTCGAGTTTGGCACCGAGGAGACTTTTACATCAAACCTTGAACCCGATTACCGATACGTCGTCGCGGCGAATTTCATCACCTTGAAATTCTATCAGCGCCTGAACCATTCGATCCTTCTGTTCTTTCATGGGGAGGTCCTTAATATTTATCAACAGTTCTCTAAACCGTTTTTTTCCGTACATCCGCCTTCTTTTACCGCCTACTTGATCAACCAACCCATCCGAAGTCATGTATGCGACCTTGTTTGCCAGGCTACTGACTTTGTGTTCTTCAAATTTTTGGGAATGAGGTATGCCACGATAGCCAATACCACTCTTGGTTCCCCGGATCGTGGCGATCTCTCCGTCTTCGACTAAATAAAGTTCAAATCGGGCACCGACGAAGGTCAGCTCATTCATTTCAGAATCCAGATAACATATACCCAGTTCCAGCCCATCGTCGGATTCACCAATTTCTCCATGTTGCCCCACCGTTATCTGTACGATCTGGTGAATCCGCTGCATAAGATCCGCTACATTCCCATTTGGCACTTCGGTTAGGGCTTTATCCAAAGCCCCGGTGGCAATCAGCGTCATAAAGGCACCCGGCACACCATGGCCGGTACAGTCGCCGAGGATAATAAGGAAGCCATCGCCCCACATGCGGCTCCAGTAGATATCGCCGCCAACCACGTCACGGGGTTCCCACCAAACGAAATGATCAGACAGAAGCGACGTAAACAGGGTATCACTAGGCAACACAGATCGTTGGATATTTGAAGCGTAGTCAATACTGCTGGAGATGATGTTAAAAGCATCCGCCAGTTTTTGTTCCGCTTGCTTGCGTTCGGTAATATCGCGGATAGAAGCGGCGACAACCTTGCCTTCATCGGTCTCAATGGGGCTGAGTGAAACCTCAACGGGGAAAGTTTTGCCCAAGCTGTTAACTGCACGAAGATCCATATTTTCTCCCATTGGGCGCGTATTTGTTGACCCTAAGAAATCTGCGCGGAGATCTGGATGGCGGTGTCTAATATCTTTTGGGACAAGCGCTTCTACCGGTATTTCCTTAAACTCAGACTTCGAATATCCAAACAAATTTTCAGCTTGTTGATTAGCAAAGATAATTTCTCCGTCCGTTCCAACAATCAGCGTGGCATCCGGCGCGGATTCGATAAGAGTAAAGAGACGGGTTTCACTTTTACGGGTTGATTCCTCTGCTTTCTTATTCCGCACAAGTATGATCGCCGCCAACCAGATGGTGAATACTGCATAGAGGCGATTGGTTACGACTTTCCATACAATTGCTCCGGCGCTGGGGGCTATGGCCCATCCGATAAAAACCAGAACGGTGGCAAGCAGGGTCAAAACCAAAATGCCCTTTTCCCCCGTAAAAAAGGCAGCAATGATCAAGAGCGCGATATACGGAATTCCTGCCGCGATTCCCAATGGTGTCATGTAATCAAGCAGGAAAACGCACCCGGCCAAAACCATGAGAAAGGCCGGTACATATCGATGAACGGAACCATACTTATCACTGGTTCCTGAGGACGTCGTTTCAATTTTATATTGGCCGGTGGTAGATTGACCCATATCCCCAAGGATTTTGGGAGCCAATAATATTCCCAACACGACAATAAAGATCGTCAATGTGGCGTTTATGGCACCGGTAGTGACGTAGGGGCGTCTAATTTCCTCAAAATCCATTTTTGTAACGATACCAATTCCCAAGCTTTTCACGGGCTGGTATGCGGCGATTACCTTCTTTCCGCGATAATCAAGATCTTCGATAATGCCGAATTTCCCGGACAGGGCTCGTCGCATGGGTTCGGCTTTTGTGCCCAGCGTCCTAACCGGTGGTGGGGGAATCCCTGTAAACCGGGAAGAAAGAAGAAACCTTATTTTTATTCCATCCTGCTTTCCCAGAACAATTTCTCCGGTATCGCCAAATCCGGGTTTGGTTTTGCTTGACTGCTGCACCTGAAAAATTGTCGATTTCGCGGCGGCAGAAATTGAGTTGCTTCCCCTTGTCATTGCATCGAACTTAGCAACAGACTCGATCAACGAAGCCATGCCCTTATTTAGGCTCAACAGTTCGTTCTTATGTCTTTCGATTCCGGGTGTATAAAGAAGCCCGACAACGCTTGTGGCCGACGATACGCCAACGAGCGTGATGCAGCCAATTAATGCGAGCACAACAACTGTCCGGTGACCCAACTTACGGTCCTTAATCGGTAGTGTATCTACTCGGGACGAACTCCACGTTGCGATGACGCTGAATATGATGCAGGACAAACTCGATATAATGAATGTCAATAAACTCCCGATCCACGCCGATCTTTCAAAAGGAGCACGAATTTCAGAAGTGTTGATTTTCGCAACAAATCCCGCATCGAGACCAGGAAGCGGTTCATACCATGCAAGTACCTCTTGGCCTTGATAGTCCGGTGCGTTCATTGCACCGGACCTGCCGAGTAAGGCACGGCGCATAGGTTCGGCTGCCTTGGCATTCAGGCCGACTGGGGGAATGTCGCGGGCTAAATTTCGAGAGGGAATAAGGAAATGAATTTGATCGCCCTTAATTCTCCCAATGACAAATTCGCCGGTATCTCCGAAACCGATTTTCTCAAAATGAGCGTTAGAGATTTGCAGGAGGGTTGCCCCCCGTGAACCGCCCTCAGGAAATTCGCTGTTAAACTTTGAGTCGAATTGAGTGATGGAACCAATCAGTTTTGCGTGGCTTTGTGATAATGCCTGGAGTTTATCAATCTCAGTGTCGATGGTCGTGTTGTAGAGAATGAGCGTCGTAATCGAGATGGCTCCTAAGCCCACAAGAAGTAGTGCCGCAAATAGTTTCCACGGAAGAAGCTTAGCCAACATTCCTTTATCAATCCCAGATGTTAACGAGCGTTATATTCATACCATGCCACTAGAAGGCGACGAAGCTGCCGACAAGATATGATCCAAGTTTTCGACTACCTTTAACTTGGGAGGTGCCTATTCCGAATGCAATGTAATTGTCACTTTAGTATTGATGAAGATCACCGGATGCCATCTAAACTTTTGGCAAAAGACCGGAAGTCCTGAAAGAGCCCCTAATTTCGGCAGACAGCCAATGTCATCAGGCTATCGACAGATTTAATCAGCATGCGTGATTAACGTCAGCTTAGAAACGAAGACCGTCTATCGCTCGCCTTGGCGAAACATAATAAACCCCAGTCGTTGATCGTCCTTAAACCCAAGGTTCCGATACATCTTGTGCGCGGGCTTGGCGTCATTGCCCGACAGCAGCATGACTTCGGTGCAGTCGTTGTCCCAGGCGAATTCCAGAGTGTACATCATCAGCGCACGGGCGAATCCTTGGCGGCGAAAATCGGGGTGGGTGACGACGTGCTCAATCACGCCGTAGCCGCTGCCGCCGCGAATGAAAGACGGCGTGATAGAGAGAATGCAGGCGGCGGCGATTCTGTTTTCGTTTTCCAGGACAAAATAATGGACTCCAGGATTGCGTTCGACCTCGCGCCAGATTTTCTGAATGCGTTTCTTGGAAAGTGGCGGTAGATTTTCCTTGGCGGTGTAGTCGGCGTAGAGCGCGATCAGCTCTTCCAATTCGGTTTCAAGAATATCTCGGATGATCATTGTTTTCTTTTTATCGGTCCCATTCGGTAAAAGGGTTGCCTACCAGGTTTGAATTGCCATAGCGCACATCGTCTGAGACATCTTTGCCCAACCATTCTGGCTTTTTGAAGGCTTCCTCGATTGAGCTCAATTCTATTTCAGCTGTGATCAAGCCAGCATTGGCACCTTCGAATACGTCCAATTCCCACACGTGGTCTTCGTGCGGAATCAGATGGCGGGTTTTTTCAATCAAGGGCGTGCGGGCGAGGGTCGCCAGCATTTCTTCTGCGTCTTCACGCGGGATCGGGTATTCGTATTCCGCCCGCTGAATGCCGTCGCGTGCGCCCTTGATCGTGACCACCGCCGCGTCGTCGATAAGGCGAATACGAATGGAGGCTCCCTCTCCACGGGAAAGGTAGCCTTGTGTGATGTGGAAGCTGGACTCGACCCGCGCTTGCCAAAGAGAATTCGCGACCAGATACTTGCGCTCGATTTCTACTCCCACAGTGTTGGTTCTCCTAAGCTTCGATAGACGGCTTCTTAAATGTCATACTTCTACCCAGTCTGCCATGATTTTGTGTGCCGCCAACGATCAACCAAGGAAGTCCATTACAAGCCTAACATATCGCCCTATGATTGGTCTGGGATAATGGACGATATTATAAAAATTGGTATTGCGAAGGAGAAAAAAGGTGGAGGAGTTTTTTATACAAACAGAAGACCAGCGGGCGATACTAGACTCAGTCCGGCGCTTCGTTGAAGAAGAGGTAACACCGCGCGCTGCTGCATTGGATGCCGAAACGGATCCAGAAGATTCCTTTTCGTGGGATATTGTCGAGGCCGGTGACAGGTTCGGGCTCCGCACCATGACCCTGGGGGAAGAATACGGTGGGCTAAATGCGGACATGCTGACCACCGCGATGGTGATTGAGGAATTGGGCCGCGGGGATCTCGGCACATCAGTGGTATTTGCACAGACCCTCAAGATCGCCAAGTTCATGGAGAACGCCCTGAACGATGACCAAAAGGCGCGGTCGCTGGCGCTGTTCAAGGATGACCCCCGTGCCATCCTGAGCATCTGTAGCACGGAGCCGGAAAATGGATCGAACAGCATTTTGCTGTATCCGGAACAATACAACACTCGCGCCGTAAAAACCGATGGTGGATGGGTCGCCAACGGCATGAAGCATTTCATTTCCAACAGCAACCGATCGCGTTTCTTCATGGTGTTCATGCAGACAGACCCGGAAAAGACGTTGGTCGATGGCGCGACCTGCTTCTTGCTTGAACGCGGTCATCCCGGCTTCACAGTCGGTTCGGTGCACAACAAAATGGGCGAGCGGTTGGCTAATAATTCTGAGTTGTTTTTCGATGATTGTTTCATCCCGGACGAAAATGTTGTCGGCGCGCCAGGTGAGGGCCAAGCGGTCAAATTGATCTTTGGTCCCTCCAGCAACATCTACGCCGGGGCCAGCATCTTGGGCGTTGCCGTCGCGTGCTATGAGAAGGCATTGGACTGGGCGCAGACGCGCAAACAAGGTGGAAAACTTTTAATCGAACACGACAGCATTCGCGCCCAATTGGCCGAGATGAAAATGCTGATCGACGGCACACGGTCTTACATTCATCGCGCCGCCTGGATGGGCGATCACCGGGACCAGGGGTGGGACCCGACCTATGGCTCGTTGCCCAAAGTGATGGCGTCACAAGCGGCCTGGAAGATCGCTACCTGGATGCTGGAAATTCACGGTGGCCACGGCTACATGAAAGAAGCCGGGGTTGAAAAACTCGTCCGCGACGCCGCCGCCTTCCTCCACTCCGACGGGGTTAATCGCATCCTGCTGATGCGCGCGGCGAATGTGATGTGGGGGTAAGGCCGAGAGCTAGAGACTTCTTAAATGTTATAGACCCACCCAGGCTGCCATGACTTTGTGTGCCGCCAGTCTTCTTCGATGGCCTGTGCCCAGGTCTTATTATTGGTGAGGACTTCGAAGGCGAGTTGCGGCGCTTGGTGCGCGACGATGGCGATGGATTGGTCGGCGTAATTGTTTTTCACGAAATCAATAAAGTCGGCGATGCGGGTTTCGACATCCTCATAACTTTCGCCCTTGGGGAAGGGGGAGGAAATGTAACGCGGCAGATTGTTCTTAAAATCCCCATAGTCGGCCTCCCGCAATCGGCGGTCCTGAACGATCTTAAACCTACCCCCAAAAGCCAGCTCCGCCGAGTCAATCGCCCGTTTCAAATCCGAACAAAACACCACATCAAAATGCACCTCGCCAACCTGCCGCCCCAACTCCTCCGCTTGTTCTTTCCCAACATCCGACAGCTCCCCCGGCGCCCACCCCGTCGCCAAATCAAGCTCGTTATCAGTCGTTGTGCCATGGACGAAATAGGTGAGGGGCATGGGGGGCTTTCTGTTGGGGGAGGAGAGAGCAGTGATTGTAACGATTGTTGAATGAATCGCCAAACTAATCCCTGGCTCTGGCAAATGCGGCTCTGGAAATGAGGGTTTGGTCGTCGGTTTTTAGGAAGGTGGTTTCGGGGTCGAAGCCTTGGGATTTTAGGTCGGTTTCGAAGCGCTGTTTAATTGCGTCGGCGGAGAGCGACGGGTATTCGAGTTCTGGCGCGTGTTTGGTGA
>JABJKH010000097.1 GCA_018660465.1 Rhodospirillaceae bacterium | reverse complement strand
TGAGCCACCATCCATGACTGAATTTAGTTGCTTCCACCCGGGTAATTCTGAAGACTTACAGCCGGACAATAAAAGACCCATGGCGGCGAGACATGCCACGACCCAAATCCCAGAGACAAAATCCCCAGGAAACCGACTCCCAAAAATCAACGGGTGAGAACCCGAACCACGCATCCGTCGCCCCCTTACATTCTCGCGGTCCCAATCGGTCTCAAGAGACCGAACAGGAAGAGCCTACCGACCCACACGGACTGAGTAAACCACTCGCTAAAAAACCTCAACCTGGGCTTTACGTTGTCGCCACACCAATCGGCAATGCCCGGGATATCACCCTGCGCGCGCTGGATGTGTTGCGAACATGTGATGTCATCGCCTGCGAAGATACGCGGGTCACAGGCAAGCTTTTGAGTCTTCATGACATTTCCGCCAAGTTGATCCCCTATCACGAACATAATGCTGAAAAGGCGCGGCCAGCGATTATAAAGCGCGTAAAAAACGGCGAAACCGTGGCGCTGGTATCAGATGCCGGTACGCCAGTGGTTTCTGATCCGGGTTTAAATTTGGTTCAAGCCTTTGCCGATGAGGGCTTGCCGGTAACTGCGTTGCCCGGACCATCCGCGACTTTGACGGCTTTGGTCCTCTCTGGCCTGCCCTCAGACCGGTTTCTATTTGCTGGATTTCTGCCAAGTAAATCCGGAAAGCGGAAAAAGGCTCTGGGGGAACTGGCCAACACACCCGCCACCTTAATATTTTTGGAATCGGCCAAACGATTGGCAACGTCCCTAGCAGATATGGCCGAAATCTTAGGCCCCCGCCCGGCCGCCGTGACCCGTGAACTGACTAAGATGTTCGAGGAAGTGCGGCGAGATTCTTTGGAGGTTCTGGCCGAAACATACGCCGCCGAAGGTGCGCCCAAAGGCGAAATCACAATTGTGGTCGGTCCGCCAAAAGCCGAACAGACTGCGACAGCTGAAGATATAGACGAAATGCTGGTTGAGGCATTGAAAGCGGCAAGTGTCCGAGATGCCACCGCCGAGGTTGCCGAAGTGACTGGATGGCCAAAACGAGACGTCTATGCCCGCGCGTTAGCACTTAAAAAAATAATTTATGAGCCCAAATAATTTATGAGACCAGCGAAAACCAAGCGACAGGCCTGGCAACGGGGGCGATTTGCGGAAACGATTTGCGCCTGGGTCCTGCGGCTGAAGGGCTATCGAATATTGGCTCGAGGTTTTCGCGTTCCCGTTGGGGAGATCGACATCATCGCCCGACGCGGTCGACTGCTTGTGTTCGTTGAAGTCAAGGCCCGTAGGAGCCAAACAGAGGCCGCCGAGTCCTTAAGCTTTCGCCAGCGCGAACGAATTACCCGGGCGGCACAAGCTTACATCGCAAAATTTCCCGGGCTTTCAGATATGGATATGCGGTTTGATGCCATGCTAATCGTGCCGGGTTCGTGGCCGCGCCACTTAACCGATGCCTGGCGGGAAGGACAATAATTCCTCAAACAAGCTCTTCCCGTTAGCAGGCAAAACCCGGTAAACTGATTTCAGGATTCGCATCTTAAAAAGGATTTAGTATGGCGACGAAGGCATCGAGGTCGAAATTTCGTTCTTTAGGCAGCATTTTGGCAATCGCTGTTGCCCTCAGTGGATGCTCGACCGCTATTGGTGCCGGCGCGGCCACAGGCGTTGGTGCCGCACAAGAAAGAGGACTGGAAACCGCCGCCATCGATACTCGGATAGAATTCAATATCATTCATAACTGGACGGAGTTTAATGTCCGAATTCCGGCACGGGTTAGCATCGAAGTTTACGAAGGCCGCGCGCTGATAACCGGTGTGCTCTCCAAAGAACACGAAAAACTCGGCGCCGAAGCTGTGCGCCTCACCTGGAAAGTGCCCGGCGTAAAAAAAGTCTACAACGAAATTCAAATCGCAAATTCCGGTGTGTGGGACCTGACCCGAGATTCGTGGATTACGGCACAGCTAAAAACCAAGGTGACCTTTGATAAAAATATTTTTGCCATTAACTACGCCATCGAAACTGTGAACGGCACGGTCTACCTGATCGGAATTGCCCAAAATACGGCAGAACTCAATCGGGTTAAGGGCCATGCCCGTGCCATTAGCTATGTCCGCAAAGTTGTGAGCCATGTGCGGTTAAAAAGCGAAAGGCTTCAGTGATGCGGCCGTCTGCCAACATTCGAACCCGCCTGACCCGAATCGGCAAACAAGCCGATCATGAGATTAATCTTTCCGATGCAGCCCTTTGGTTGTCATTTGTTGGGCGTCCGGGCCTGAAACTGGAGCCCTATCGTCGGCATTTGAAGCGCTTGGTTTCTGAAGTCGGGCGCTATGCCAAGATTGACCAAGAAGACCCAGATTTAGAGCTTAGGGTCGAAGCGCTCCACCAAGTTATTTCTCGCCGGTATGGGTATCTTGGAACAGAAGAAGCGTTTGATGATCCTGATAGCGCCAATCTGTCGCACGTCATTGATCGGCGCTCCGGACTGCCGGTTCTCATGTGCATAATCTACCTTCACGTCGCGACAGGGCTTGGTTGGAAAGCCGAAGGTATCGACTTTCCGGGGCGTTTTTTGCTGCGCCTGGAACACCTTGGTGAACGCATATTGATCGATCCCTACGCCGGGGGCGGTGTGGTAACGGCACGTGATTTAAGGGATTTGCTGAAGGCCGTTGTGGGTAATCACGCGGAACTGAGTCCCACCTTGTATGATGCGGCAAACAACCGCGACATTTTGCTGCGTGTTCAGAATAATATTAAGGTCCGCCAGTTACGTGAAAAGAATTTGGACGAAGCCCTGGAAACCTTAGAGGGCATGTTGTTGTTTGCGCCGGACCAGCCTAAATTATGGCGTGAGGCTGGGTTGCTGTACGCCCGCATCGATAACGTAAAACAGGCCGTGGCAGCGCTGGAAGAATATATTCGCCTGGATACGGGTGATTCTGCCCGTTACAGCACGACGAATTTGTTGCAAGAACTGCGTGCGCGACTTAACTAAAAATACTTCCCCAAAACATTTTAGGGCATAAACCATGAGTCTTCAGGTGGCCATACAAATGGACCCCATCGAATCCATCGATATAGAGGGCGACAGCAGTTTCGTCTTAGCGTTGGAGGCCCAGCTTCGGGGCTATAAGCTTTATCATTACCTCCCTGAACATTTGTCTCTGGTGGACGGACACGTCGTCGCGCGGGCGCGGGCGCTTAGCGTACAACGCAAGATGGGGGATCATTTTACCTTAGGGGATTTTGAGACCCTAAATCTTAAGTCCATGGATGTGGTTCTGATGCGGCAAGATCCGCCGTTTGACATGGGCTACATCACGGCAACCCACCTGTTGGAGCATATCCACCCCGATACCTTGGTTGTTAATGATCCGGCCAACGTCCGTAACGCGCCGGAAAAATTATTTGTGACCAATTTCCCTGATCTCATGCCGCCGACGTTGATTTCACGTGATATCGATCAGGTCACGGCGTTCAGGACCAAACATGAAGACATCATCGTCAAGCCGCTTTATGGCAATGGCGGTGCCGGTGTGTTCCATATCACGCCAGATGATGAAAATCTTTCATCTCTGCTGGAACTGTTCTTGGAACGCAACTCGGAACCGGCGATTGTTCAGGCCTACCTGCCGGAAGTTCGCCAAGGCGACAAACGAATTATCCTTATTGATGGTGTGCCTGCCGGCGCAATTAATCGCGTACCAAAAGAAGGCGAAGCGCGTTCCAACATGCATGTCGGCGGGACGGCTTTCCAGTCGACCCTGACCGACCGTGAAAAGGAAATCTGCACCACCATTGGCCCGGCCCTGAAAGAGCGCGGTCTCATTTTTGTCGGTATTGATGTTATTGGTGATTACCTCACAGAAATTAATGTCACCTCCCCGACGGGCCTCCAAGAAATTAACCGATACGATGGAGTTTCACTTGAAGGCCAAATTTGGGATGCTATTGAAGCACGGCTGGGTGGGACATAGTTTGGGTGAGATTAGTTTCTCAGGCAAGTTTAGCCAAAGAGATACATTCCAGACATCAAGGTTGCCCATACGCCGAGTCCCGTCGCAATAATCAAGCCGAACGATTGGGATTGTAACTGCACTTGCATGAGAAAACCGCGATAGATCGCCATACCTTCGGTGCCGTAAAAACTGTTTAGCTTCTGCATATCAATTCTCCTGGTCTTGGGTTATGGGTTTAAAGGTCTCTATTAGTAGCTATGGAAGGATCAGGGCTTTATTTTGCCATAATTAGGCTGTGTTTAATAAAAAAGGGGACTATTGAACACCTTTTGGCCCAAAAATAACCCCGGCCCTACGTCCACCAAATAAATTTGGGTCCGCAGAGCCGGGGCAGTGCGCCGTCTGTCTGAGACCCTTGACCAGGAGAACGGACGGCGTGTCTCTTGGCAATTGGTATGACTCCGTTATTTGCCGGGTCTCAGAGCAAATAACAGCCGGCAATTAACCGACAGTCTCGATTTACAATTCAGTTGACCAGTGTGCAGGGACGAGGATTTCAAATTCGAATTCACGGTCGGCTCTTTTGCGACTATTTTCGTAGTAGTCAATACGGTTTTCGGATTTCGAATTTGTCTTTTTGGTGTTTTTAAGTTCAAACATTTTCGTTCTCCTAGTCTGGGTTAATACCTGGGGTCAAATTTGGTCTCACCGATGACTATGAAAGGACCTGACACGTATTTCCGTCTTCTGTGCGAAGAAATTCCAAAAAATTGGAATCATTAAACCGTTTCTTAAGCCTGAGGTCGTAGCATCTTCGGGCGTGAGGAAAGAACTCTCCTCACCAAAAATTTAAACTCCGTTTGTAGAATACATCAGGAGACGATTTTAATGCTTAGCGTTACACTTTTATTTGCTTGTGCAGGTCTTGCCGTTGGCTTAACTGCAATTTGGATGGTCGCAGATTCTTCTCAAAAGGTTCGACATGAAACCCAGGAGTTTGTCGAGGGCCACGCCGTCAAAACTACTCATTCGTTGGATTCAACCAACCTCAAAATTAAAAACCTAGCTATAAAAATTGCCAAGTTAGAAGATCGGCTTCTAAACTTGGCTCATATTCCAGACAACGCGGGCAAACAATTAACAACGCTGAACAAAGACGTTGCCACGCTCAAAAGCCAACTCAAAGAATTAGAACATATTAAGGGTCGTCCGCCCGGTGTTCGTAAGCCAAAGCGGCATCCTCACCAGCTCTCTTCTTAAAAAACCCCTCTAGCCCTCGCATATCTTTGGTAACAATAATGTGGGGAGTCGGAAGTCATGGTTGCACGGGTGAACACCGTCGCTTTTCAGGGAATAGATGTGTTGGATGTTGACGTCCAGGTTCAGATGTCGTCAGGCATACCCAACTTTCAGGTCGTCGGATTGCCAGATAAAGCCGTCGCCGAAAGCCGAGAACGAGTGCGCGCTGCCTTAAGCGCCATGGGATTGGCACTGCCGCCAAAGCGGATTACCGTCAATTTATCCCCCGCCGATGTTTTGAAAGAAGGGTCTCATTTTGATCTGCCGATTGCCCTTGGGCTGTTGGCGACCATGGATGTCTTGCCCGCCGACGAAATTCGCGAATTCACAGCCTTGGGTGAATTGGCGCTGGATGGCCTTTTGGCACCAGTCGCAGGTGTCCTACCCGCCGCCATTCACGCGAACTCGAAAGACCGCGGCCTGATTTGTCCGGCCGCGCAAGGTGGCGAAGCGGCCTGGGCAGGCGATGTGCGAATTCTTGCGCCGACAAATTTATTAGCATTGATTAATCATTTTAAGGGAACACAGGTGCTTCATGTTCCCACCCCGTCCATCCGCGATACCGCTCCCAGATATCCCGATCTCGCTGACATCAAAGGACAAGAAAGCGCCAAACGCGCGTTGGAAATTGCGGCGGCAGGGGGTCATAATATGCTGATGGTTGGCCCGCCGGGCGCTGGCAAATCTATGCTCGCACAACGTTTACCTGGGATTCTACCCTCTCTCGACGCTCGAGAAACTCTCGAGGTCAGCATGATCCGCAGCTTGTCGGGAGGTTTAAGCGAAACAGGACCAACACCTCACCGGCCATTTCGCGATCCGCATCATTCGGCGTCCATGCCGTCGCTTGTCGGCGGCGGTCTTCGAGCCAAGCCAGGCGAGGTCTCGCTTGCGCATCTTGGCGTCCTATTCCTCGACGAATTGCCAGAATTCCAGCGTGCTGCTCTGGAAGCATTGCGTCAGCCGATGGAAACTGGGCAAACTACTGTGGCTCGTGCAAATGCCCACGTAACTTACCCTGCACGATTTCAGTTGATCGCCGCGATGAACCCTTGCCGGTGCGGTTATCTGGATGACCCCGCCCAAGCGTGTACTCGGGCCCCCAAGTGCGCAGCCGATTATCAGGCGAAAATTTCTGGCCCTCTCTTCGACCGAATTGATTTGCATGTCGATGTCCCGGCCGTCAATCCGCTAGACCTTTCTCAGCCGCCTCCATCCGAGCCAAGCGAAAGTGTCGCTACCCGGGTCACCAATGCGCGTGCGTTACAAAAAGATCGCTATCGAGAATTCGGCGGCGAAAAGCCCATTCGCACCAATGCCGAAGCAGATGGTGCATTGCTGGAAAAGGTCGCAGCCCCGGACGATGAAGGCCGGCGGCTGCTGTTGGAAGCTGCTGACCGCATGCGGCTATCTGCGCGCGGCTATCACCGGGTATTACGGGTTGCCCGAACATTGGCAGATTTGGAGGGTGGCGGGCCCGTCGCTCGAATTCATATCGCGGAGGCCTTAGCCTATCGCCGCATTGCGCCGGGGAAAAATTTAGTCACGGCCAAATTCTAGGCCTTTTTTAGCATCGGCCCTAACTCACGCCCGCCAAATATATGAACATGAAAGTGTGGGACTTCTTGATGCGCATTGTCGCCGTGGTTGGCCAGAATCCGATAGCCGTCGTCTGCCACACCCAGCTTTCGCGCCACCGCACCAACAGCACGAACCAGATCGGCAATCTCATTATCGCCAGCGTTTTGGGAAAAATCATCCATCGACATATAGCGCCCCTTGGGTATGACCAAGACATGGGTGGGGGCCTGAGGATCGACATCATAAAAGGCCAGTGAATGTTTGGTCTCATGCACTTTTTTACACGGTATTTCGCCGCGTAAGATTTTGGCGAAGATGTTTTCTTTGTCGTATGCCATGGACGTCCCCCCTCACGCAAATTAAGCCTTACGGGCTGCTTTCTCGGCAATCCCTGAAGTTCCTTCACGACCAGCCAATTCGGCCCAGACATCCGACGGATCAATTCCGACGTCGGCCCAAAGAACCATCAAATGATATAACAGATCTGCACTTTCGCTGCTTACACGTTCTGGGGTCTCGCTCAAAGCAGCAACAATCGTTTCAATTGCTTCTTCCCCCAATTTTTGGGCGATTTTTTCCGTGCCCTCGGCAAGCAGGCTTGCCGTATAGGAAGAATTGGCATCTGCACCGCGCCTTGTTTCGATGACGTCGAACAAGCGCTCCAGTACTTCTGCCGTATTACCATCCTTGGTCATGATCAGGCCCCTGCTACTTCGCGCACGGCAACACCTGCTGCCTTCATATGCGCCTTGGCTTCGGCGATGGTATAGGTTCCAAAGTGAAAAATCGAGGCCGCAAGTACAGCGGACGCATGACCCTCAACAATTCCTTCGACCAAGTGATCCAAAGTCCCAACCCCACCCGACGCAATAACCGGAACCGTGACCGCATCGGAAATTGCGCGGGTCAACGGAATATTAAAGCCGATCTTTGTCCCATCCCGATCCATGGAGGTCAGCAGAATTTCGCCGGCACCGTACTCGACCATACGCTGTGACCATTCAACAGCGTCAATTCCGGTGGCGTTGCGCCCGCCGTGAGTAAAAATTTCGAACTTGTTTTCAGCCACTGACTTAGCGTCAACCGAAACGACGATGCATTGAGAGCCAAACTTTTCCGCCGCTTCCTTAACGAATTGGGGATTATGGACGGCTGCGGTGTTGATCGAAACCTTATCCGCACCGGCAAGTAAAAGCCGCCGAATATCATCTATGGTCCGAATGCCGCCGCCCACGGTGACCGGCATGAAGCATTCCTCAGCCGTATGACGAACCACATCCAAGATTGTATCTCGGTCTTCATGGCTGGCGGTGATATCTAGAAATGTAAGCTCGTCGGCCCCCGCTTGGTCATAGACCCGGGCCTGTTCAACCGGATCACCGGCGTCCACTAAATCAACGAAGTTTACGCCTTTGACAACGCGGCCTCCTTCAACATCTAGACAAGGAATGACGCGAGCCTTTAACATCGGCCCCCCACACTATTCGCCCTTCAACATTTCGACCGCTTCTTTGGGATCCAACTGACCATCGTAAATCGCACGACCACTAATCGCGCCATGCAAGATTGGTCCCAATAATTCGTAGACACCATAAAGATCATCGATGGAAGAAATGCCGCCTGATAATATGATCGGTGTCGACGTTGATTGGGCCAAAACCTCCGTCATTTCAATGTTGGGGCCTTCCATCAGGCCATCCTTATCAATATCGGTATAAATGATCGCCCCGGCACCCGATCCTTCAAACATCATCGCCAGATCAAGCGCGTGCATGGATGAGGTTTCAGCCCATCCCTCGACCGCCACTTGACCGCCACGGGCATCAATACCAATCGCAATCTTATCGCCGTAGTGTTTGCAGACCTTCAAGACCAATTCCGGATTTTTAATCGCGATGGTTCCAAGAATGACGCGGGCCACCCCTTTGTCCAACCAATATTTCATGTCTTCCAGAGTGCGAATGCCGCCGCCCAACTGAATTGGAATATTTACCGCACCCAAGATTGCCTCAATGGCCTCACCATTGACTGAATTACCCGCAAAAGCGCCATTCAAATCAACGACATGAATCCACTCGCAGCCCGCTTTTTCAAAATTCTTAGCCATTTCTGCGGGGTTGTCGCTAAAAACCGTTGCTTGCTCCATGTCTCCTTGGCGCAAACGAACGCAACACCCGTCCTTTAAATCAATGGCGGGGAAAAGAATCATTTTAAGGCCGCCACTTCAAAAAATTCGCAATCAACTTCAACCCCACACTTTGACTTTTCTCCGGATGGAACTGGGTTCCAACCATATTGTCACGGGCAATCATCGCTGTCACCCGTTCGCCGTAATCAACTGTAGACAACTGGTGTTGCGAATCATCGCACGAAAATTGATAGGAGTGGACAAAATATGCATGGTCACCATCTGATAAATCTTTAGTAACAGGATGATTATCCAGAAAATTTAAATCATTCCAACCCATGTGTGGAATCTTTAGCGTGGAATCAGAGGGCGCTAGGTGAACGACCTCGCCTGGAACCCATCCCAATCCCTTGTGATCCCCGTGTTCCCGGCCATAAGACGCCATCAATTGCATACCAACACAAATGCCCAAAAACGGCTTTCCGCCGCGAATGACCTCTTCTTCCAAGGCATCTGTCATACCGGTAACCGCATCTAACCCTTGACGACAATCACCAAAAGCACCGACGCCCGGCAATACGATGCGGCTTGCTGCCGCTAAATCATCCGGATTATCCGTCACCTGAACAGGTATATTCAGGCCCAATTCACTGACAGCACGTTCAAATGCCTTGGCTGCAGACCGCAGGTTTCCTGACCCATAATCTATAATTGCAACACTCATGAATATACCGCTGCTGCTTTTTCCGGTTCGTTGTCCAGAAATCGCTGCTCCGCCTCGTCAATTCCAGCGCCTGAGACCACGCCAACTAGATCATAATCCTGTCGTTCCAACGTCCAGCGGTGAAGGTCGTTTGCGATAAAACCGATAAGAACCGCGTAGCCTAGACTGATTGCTAATTCCGTAATCGGAGTTGGTTCAATCAGCACTAGAATACCTATCAGCACACCAGAGCCAACGAACAAGCCCCCAGCAGCAATCCACAGTCCATGCGCCAAGGCCCAAAACCCAGAAAAAAAGAATCCCAACCAAGAAAATCCTTCCTTGATCAGCACCAGATTTTTCTCCGGGTTGAGGCCATAAGGGCGAAAATGGACGGTATACAAGCGCATGAGAATTTATCTTATCTGTTCGTGCTCAGAGTGATCCGCCCAAGACACCCTTGGTTGAGGGCACCTCGTCGGATTTTCGGGGATCAATTTCCATCGCATCACGAAGCGCCCGCGCCAAAGCCTTAAAGCAGGATTCAATCACGTGATGGGTATTTGTCCCATAGATGTTTTCGACGTGCAGAGTCATGCCCGCCGCCTGAGCAAAGGCCTGAAACCATTCTTTGAACAGTTCAGTATCCATATCGCCAATTTTGTGACGACGAAATTTGACCCGCCAAACCAAATATGGCCGCGCTGAAAAATCCAACGCGACCCGCGTAAGCGTTTCATCCATAGGAATGTGTGCCGAGGCATATCGGCAAATTCCCTTGCGATCACCCAAAGCCTTAGCGATGGCTTCACCAATGGTGATGCCTGTGTCTTCGACCGTGTGGTGCATATCGATATGGAGATCGCCAGAAGCCTTAAGATCCAGGTCCATCAAACTGTGACGCGAAAGCTGTTCCATCATGTGGTCCAAAAAACCAATTCCCGTCGAGACATCATATTGCCCCGTACCGTCCAAATTGACGGTCGCGGTAATCTGGGTTTCCTTCGTCGCCCGTTCGGCTGTGGCCGTGCGCATGGCGCGCTCCTTTATTGGTTTGGCCTTCATTGATTTGGCCTTCTAAAACTTCTTCTATCAGGAACATCCTTGCTTCGCCAGCCTGCACCAAACTAGTTAACGATTGTTTATATAGATGAATTCTGCCGCAAAAAGCCTTGCACGCGGCGGTGTTCGTGGATACTTGAAGACCATGACCCAACAAAACATCCCCCTCTGGCACGGCACGACTATTTTGTCGGTCCGTAAAAACGGCAAAGTCGTGATTGCTGGCGACGGCCAAGTGAGCCTCGCCGATACAGTCATTAAGTCCAATGCCAAGAAAGTCCGCACCTTGGCGAACGGCAGCGTCATCACTGGTTTTGCAGGTGCAACCGCCGATGCCTTCACTCTATTCGAACGACTCGAAGGCAAGCTCGAACAGTATCCCGGCCAGCTCACTCGGGCCTGTGTTGAAATGGCCAAGGACTGGCGGACTGATCGCTATCTCCGCCGCTTGGAAGCCATGATGGCGGTGGCTGACAAAGAAAATTCCCTGGTTTTGACTGGCACCGGCGATGTCTTGGAGCCCGAAGACGGCCTGATCGGGATTGGATCGGGCGGGAATTACGCCTTGGCTGCGGCCCGCGCCTTAGTCGACCAAAAAGACATGGACGCCGAGGCCATCGCCCGAAAGGCCATGGAAATCGCCGCCGGAATTTGCATCTATACCAATGGCTCACTCACCGTGGAGACCCTATGACCAGTTTCACCCCTCGGGAAATTGTTTCTGAACTGGACCGTTTCATTGTCGGCCAGAACGATGCCAAGCGTGCAGTCGCCATTGCACTGCGTAATCGCTGGCGGCGTCAGCAACTGGATGCTGATCTTCGCGACGAAGTGCTGCCGAAAAATATTCTGATGATTGGGCCCACCGGCGTTGGCAAAACTGAAATTGCCCGACGCTTGGCGAAACTGGCCCAGGCACCATTCATCAAAGTTGAAGCAACCAAGTTCACCGAGGTCGGCTATGTCGGCCGCGATGTCGAACAGATCATCCGCGACCTGGTCGAAAGCGCCATCAACATGGTGCGCAATCGCCTGCGCAAACAAGTCCTCGCCAAGGCAGAAACCCTGGCCGAAGAACGAGTCCTGGATGCGTTGGTTGGCGAAACCGCAGGCGACGACACCCGGCAAAAATTTCGCAAGATGCTGCGCGAAGGTGAACTGGCTGACAAAGAAGTGGAAATTAAAATCACTGAAACCGGCGGTGCCGGCATGCCGACATTTGATATTCCGGGAATGCCGGGATCCCAAATGGGCATGATCAACCTAAATGAAATGCTCGGCGGCGCGTTTGGCGGACGCACCGCGGACAAGCGCATGTCGGTCGCCGAATCCTATAGCGTGCTCATTGAAGAAGAGAGCGACAAGCTGTTAGACGAAGATAAGGTCGTCCGCGAGGCCATTGATTTGGTTGAAAACAACGGCATCGTATTTTTAGATGAAATCGACAAAATCTCAGCCCGCAGCGAAGCCCGAGGCGGCGACGTCAGCCGCGAAGGCGTGCAACGTGACCTCCTGCCTCTCATTGAAGGAACCGTGGTCAGCACCAAACACGGCTCTGTTAATACTGACCACGTTTTATTCATTGCATCTGGCGCATTCCATATTTCCAAGCCCGCCGACATGTTGCCCGAACTGCAAGGCCGACTGCCCATTCGAGTCGAACTGCAAGCCCTCACTCGGGACGACTTTGTGCGCATATTAACCGAACCCGAAGCAAGTCTGGTTAAACAGTATATTGCGTTGATGGGGGTCGAAGACGTTACTGTCACCATCACCGACGATGCGGTCGATGAAATCGCCGACCTGGCTGCCGAGATTAATTCAGGCGTCGAGAATATCGGCGCCCGGCGTTTGCATACGGTCATGGAAAAATTGTTCGAAGAAATTTCCTTCACCGCCTCCGAACGCAGCGGCGAAGCCATCACCATCGACGCCGACTTGGTCCGCAGTACGGTGACAGACCTAGCCAAGAATGCAGATTTGCGGAAGTTTATTCTTTAACTCCCAAAAATAAGCTCTTCCCGCTCGTAAAGTTTTGCCACCACCCAAAGCAGTCCGCCTGCCAATAGGGTCGTTGTCGCCATGGAGATTGCGACTGCGGAGAGTGTTATGGATTCGCCACGGACCATTTGGCCTAATAACAAAGTCTGAGAAAATGAGGGGATGGCCATCATCCAGTCTTGAACCTGGACCGGCGAAAAGACCAACGCCATGCCGGGGATCGCGGGGACTAGGGGAAGCAGGCCCAAATAGGTTTGGGCTTCTTTGAAACTTGTGGTCACTGTCGCAACAACAAACTGGATCCCGACCGCTGCAATCATCAAGGGCAGGGTCATCAGCATGATGCCAACAATGGTCAGGGCGTTTAAATTATGCACAAAGCTGAAACTACCAACCCCGGCCAGCTTGAAGGCGATCTGAAATGCGAACAATTGAACGGCAACAGCGGCGGCAGTGAACAACAGAGCCGCCAAAAATTTACCCAGCATCAAACCCCAGCGTTCAATAGGATTGATCAACAGCGGCTCCAAACTATCGCGTTCGCGTTCGCCGGATGTGGTGTCCATCGCCAGGTACACCCCGCCCATGAACAAATTAAAAATGAACAGCGGCGGGACCATGAACAGCAGGACCTCTGCAATATGGGTGCCGGACGAGACGTTCACGTTTTTAATCGTTAACGGCCGCAGCTTTTGAAAATCTACACCGTGGGTAGAAATACGTTTGCCCCAGACGATTTGGTTATACTCTCCAAGCCAACCCAAAGTTCGGTTCAGGGCGATCAACCCTGGAAGGCGTGATGAATTGACGATCAGGTCTACAGATGCGGTCTTTTTTGCGCCAAACTGTGCGGTAAAATTCTCTGGTACTACGAGGATATTATTAGCTTTTCCAGCACGAACGGCAGCTTTAGCATCCGCCGGTGCCGGCACCACATTAACCCCTTTATTTTTTAGAAATGCCATTAATTGCGGCGCATGTTCAGCCCCGACTACTGGTAATTGGACATGACGTTCCGGGTTAACTCGCACCACGTTGGAGACCATTGAAATGATCACACCTAAGATCAACGGACCTAACAACGGATAAATAAACGCCACCATTAGGGAACGGCGGTCGCGGATGTTGTCCACCACTTCCTTGGCGAAAACAACGAAAATGCCGCGCCACATTTTACCAGCCCTCCTGGCTGCCGGTGACCGACAAAAACATTTCTTCCAGATCGCTTTCGCCGGTTTGTTGAGAAAGTTCATCAGCCGTGCCTTGGGCGACCACTTGTCCTGACGACAGCACCACAATCCGATCCGAAATCGCCGCCACTTCGCGCATGATGTGGCTACAGAACAAAACGCAGCAACCTTTTGATTTAAGATCACGAATGAGTTGGTGCACGGCGCGGGAGCTGGCGATATCTAGGCCATTAGTAGGTTCGTCCAAAAGAAGGTTTTTTGGCTCATGTACCATGGCGCGGGCGAGAGCGACCTTGCGCACTTGGCCTTTGGAAAATCCCTTGGCACGACGATCCGCAAATTCGCCCATGCCCAAAGCCTCAACCAGGGTATCAATTTGCGCTTCTAACGCCTTGCCGCCCATGCCATGTAGGCGGCCATAGTATCGAATGTGTTCGCGCGCGGTCAGACGGGGATAAAGGCCTCGGCTGTCCGGTAAGACACCAATCCGGCGCTGAACTTCTTGGCGGTGCGACACAGTATCAAAATCATCAATCTCAGCTGCGCCCGAATCGGGTTGCATGACGGTGTAAAGAATTCGGAGTGCTGTTGTTTTACCAGCCCCGTTAGGGCCAATCAGGCCGGTGACTTCGCCATCCTGGGCTTTGAAATTTATCCCATCCAAAGCCGTGACAGAACCAAAGGATTTACGAAGTCCAGAGACGTTAATCATTAGAACATCTCAATGGGTGGGACCTCGGCTTGACCCAAGCCTGCCGCGAATTTCATCCAAAATCCATTCGATGGTGTCTTCGTCCAAATCACCAATGCGTTCGGCCAAGGTGTTGGCGAGCTCTGTTGCCTTCGGCGTTAAGCCCGCGGTATCGACAACGATACGCGGATGAGACAGTGCTGCAAGACGCTTCACTTCTTCGGCTTCATCCCAGATCAGTTCCAACAACTCACAAATTTGCATGATCAGCCCCGGCGCAGGTCGGCCGCGATTGCCATGCTCCAGCGCTGATAAATATGCGCTCGATACGCCCAACCCTGCGGCCATTTCTTTCATGGTCATGCCGCAACGATCCCGATGTTCACGAACTTTTTCTCCAAACGGTGTCATGGGTTACTTCCTATTGTTGGGGCTTTTCTTAAGACGAACATAGAGCGCGCCTTCGCCACCGTCTTTAGGCGCTGCATAGGAAAATCCGAGAATCTTTTCACGGTTGGGGCTTTCATTGAGCCAACGGGGAACCGCCGTCCGCAACACGCCGGTTGCACCATCGGGCCTTAGCCCTTTGCCCGTTATTATCAAAACCAATCGCTTGTCCGCATTCCAGGAATTTTCGATAAATTCACCCAAGGATTTGTGCGCCTGAACTTGGGTCATGCCATGCAAATCCGTCCGGCCATCAATCTTTAACTTTCCCTGGCGCAGGCGTTGTTGGTTTCGTTTGTCCATGCCCGGCTGTTGCGAATGTGTAAGCTCCGGCGGTGGCTTGGGGGGAGATTTTCTTTTGACGGGTTGAGAAACCTTTTTCCGTCGTAACGGTTTAGGTTTCTGTTCTGAGGCGGGTTCGGGTAGGTCAACGTGAAGCGTTTCACGGCCTTTCAAGGGCGCGACTTGCTCCGTCACATGCTGCCAAAGATTTGCATCATCCGGGGCATTATCAGCCTGTAATTTCTTATTCGGTTTCTTCATCAACCAGCACCACATGGAGCCGCCGGGGCCCGTGGGCGCCAAGCAGCAGCTCCTGTTCAATATCCGCAGTCCGCGACGGACCCGTAATCCAGTTTACCGCACGTGGCCAATCCTCGCCCATTTTTTCTCGCAGCCGTTGCCAGACCTCTTCATAACTGCCAACGATTTGTCCGGTCTGAAGCACGACAATATGATTATCCGGCAAATAATTTAACGACGTCGGGCTATCAGGGCCAGAAATCAGCGCCAGCGATCCGGTCTCCGCCGCCGCCGCAAAAGCCGACGTAACAGAAGCTTGGTCGGTGGGCCGGGCGACGCCTTCGTTAACGGTAATCGCAGAATGGTCGGACCACGGAATGGCGCGGATTAATTCATCGCGTCCGGTCCTGACTTTGCTGGGTAAATTATTAGCCGCCAAAAATGTCGCGATGGCCTCCGGCACGTCGGCTAAATCACCAACCCGCGCCGTAGTCGCATTAACCCGTTCGGCCTCTTTGATGAAAAGTGCAATTTGGTCGGCATGGGGAATTTGCCCGCGCGCGGGAACGACTTGCGCCCTGTTATCCTGAACCGGGTCAGCGGCACGGTCTTTTAGAACCCGCCGAATATTCCCCAAAATTTCTTCCCGGGCAGAGGTCATCGTTTCCTCTTTTGCGACATCAGATATTGGTGAATGAAGGATTGGCCTTCGGGTGCAGGGAAGTCCCGAACCTGGGTCCAACCCTTAGCGAATGGCAGCCACTTAAAGCGCCCTTTGCGACCAAATTTCCGCAAGTTCGAAAGCATGAAGCTGACAAAGAACCGATACAGCAAAGGACGTTTTGCCATATACGCCCACGCCTTTATTCCGAAGCGAGATTTGGTTGACGTCGTGGCAGCATCGAATTGACGCGTGCGCCATTGGCGTAGCATATCGGGCAGGGGAATTCGCACCGGACAGATTTCTTCACACTTGCCGCAAAGAGTCGAAGCGTTAGGCAGGTCACCGGTTTTGCCAATCCCTAAAAGATTGGGCATCAGCACCGCTCCCATGGGACCGGAATAGACCCAGCCATACGCATGGCCACCAATGGATTTATAAATCGGGCAATGGTTCAAGCACGCACCACACCGAATGCACCGGAGCATCTCGTGAAAATCACCGCCCAACATGTTGGTTCGGCCGTTATCCAACAACACGATGTGAAAGGCTTCGGGACCATCTTGGTCTTCATCCCGTTTCGGGCCTGTCGCCAGGGTCGTATAAACCGACATATCTTGACCGGTCGCCGAGCGCGCAAGAACCCGCATCAAGGTGGTCGCGTCTTCCAAAGTCGGAACTATTTTTTCCAGACTGGCCACGGCGATATGAACCTTGGGCAGGGTCATGGTCAGGTCTGCATTGCCTTCATTGGTGACGACAACAATTGAGCCGGTTTCTGCCACCAGCATGTTGGCCCCGGTAATGCCCACATCGGCGTCGATAAATCTTTGCCGCAAAACCTGACGCGCTTCATCCAATAAAACCCGGGGCTCTGTCAGAGAACGATCAGCGGGATAGTCTTGATGGGTCTCCTTAAAAGTATCGGCGACCTGTTCTTTTGTAAGGTGGATGGCGGGCGCGATAATGTGGCTCGGTGGTTCTTTGCGAAGCTGAATGATGTATTCACCAAGGTCGGTTTCCACCGGAATAATGCCGGCATCTTCCAAGCTTTCATTAAGCGCGATCTCTTCGCCGATCATCGATTTGCTTTTGGTGACCGTGCGTGCACCGGCGTCTTTGCAAAGGCCAACAATAATCTCGCAAGCTTCATCCGCGGTTCGGGCCCAATGAACTTTGCCCCCTTGCTTGATTACCTGTGCTTCAAATTTTTCGAGGTAGCTGTCGAGGTTATTCAAGACATCGGTCTTAATGTCCCGTGCCGCATCGCGCAGGTCATCAAATTCGGCCAAGCGGGACACGGCATTAAAACGCTTTAACGGAAACCCTTGCGCCAACTTGGCCAAGGCTTCCTGCAACGTATCATTGGCCAGCGCGTCGCGGCTGTTGTCTGAAAAAACATCTGAGGTAGGTTTCATCGGTCCTACCCTTTAACTTTCGGTTTTGGATGACCGATGGGCGGCGCAAGGCCGGTTGTTCCCGCCAAAACTTCCGCAACATGCCGGACATTAACATCAGAGCCCCGACGCGTCAGCCGCCCAGCCACATTCATCAAACAGCCTAAATCACCGCCGAGGACCGTATCAGCGCCAGTCGCCAAAATGTCATCCACTTTCGCATCGACAATTTTTTCCGAGATATCTGGATATTTAACGCAAAACAGCCCGCCAAATCCGCAGCACGCCTCGGCCTCCGCTCCCTCAACTAACTTTAGGCCTGGAACCTTCGACATTAAGTTTCGCGGTTGCTGCTTCACACCCAATTCGCGGAGTCCGGAACAGCTATCGTGATAGGTCACGGTCCCGGCGTAATCGCCAAAGATTTCAAGTTCTTTTATGACATCGTTTAGAAAGGACATGAGCTCGTATGTTCGGGCGGAGAGTTCCTCTGCCTGTTCCAGCCAGTCCGGATCATTTTCAAATAATCTAGGATAATGCACCTTGATCATACCGGCGCACGATCCAGACGGTGCGACCACATAATCGAGCTCGGCAAAATCGCCAATGACCTGCATCGCAATTTCCCGGGCATCCGGTAGGTCACCGGCATTATACGCAGGTTGGCCGCAGCATGTCTGGCTTATGGGAACATAGACCTGGCAGCCGGCATCACCGAGCAACTTCATCGCTGCCGTTCCTACGCTCGGCCGCATGAGGTCTGCCAAACACGTGACGAACAAACCGACAGTCGGCGGTGTCTTTTGAGTGCTATCATTCATGGGAAAAGGATGGGACATAAATTTCCCTGTGACAAGACCGGAAAGGATATTTGAGAAATTGAGTTATCGCGCTTTGGCGGGGCGGGGCGGTTTCGGCAATAAAATATAGTAACGACCGCTGCTTTTCATGAAGCCAGCATTCAGGGCCGCGTTTTCGCCGTGTCCCCAATAAAGATCGCCGCGCACCGGGCCTTTGATCGCGCTGCCAGTATCTTGCGCAATTACCAATCGGTTTAAAGCTTCGGATGAATCTAAAGGACTGGTCGTCGCCAACCAAATTGGTGCGCCTAATGGTATGAACCGCCTATCAACCGCCAAGCTTCGCCCAGGCGTCAAAACGACACCTTGCGCGCCAACCGGACCAGGTCCCTGAAGCGGTCGGAAAAAGATATAGGACGGATTGAGCTGCATGACCGCTTGCGCATCGGTTTTGTTGACCCGCAGCCATGATCTGATCGATTGCATGGAAACAGCCTCTTTGGCAATCGCGCCGCGTTTCACCAGTTCGCGCCCGATGGCGACATATTTGTGACCGTTTCGTCCGGCATATCCGACCCGCACGACGGAGCCATCCTCCAACACAACCCGGCCTGAGCCCTGAATATGCAGGAAAAACGCGTCGATGGGATTGTCCACCCATAAGAATTCTATGCCCCGCCCGGACAACGCGCCGTTATCAATCTCACGCCGAGTTTGTGCTGGGATAACCCGATCAGCGACAACGCGCCCGGTAATCTTTTTCCCGCTCCATTCTGAATTAAATTGGCCAAGATTGACCGACACCATATCTTTCGGTGTCGAATAAAGTGGCGTCTGATACGCACCGTTGCGAGATCGCGAACCGCGCAATTCTATTTCGTAATATCCCGTAAACAGCCCGCTTGCTTGACTGCGGTTGGATACCAGAAATGGATCAAACCATTGTTCAAAATACCGGCGGGTGATGGCTGTATTGCCATCCGGCACTCTCGCAAGGGCAGTACAGGCCCGACTCCAATCGGCAAACTTGCCGCCAATACTGCTTTGACCCATTTGACGGCCCGGCGGTTGACGCCGAAAAATTTGGCAAGACCCCCTGAGTGCAGGTAGGGCCGCATCGACACGATCCCCGGCCCACCCTGGTAGTTGAGCAAATGTCACTGGTGTCAAAACTAAATTTGGCGTGCTGGGTGCTACTTTTGGCACACGCGGGACAGGAGGCCTAACGCTCGCCGGGTCCAATGTCTCACAAGCAGTTATTAGGACCAGGACTAATCCGGCCAGAAAGCGGCGGGCCAGAAAAGGGCGGGAGTGTCTAATCAAGGCTCCGGGTGGCAACAAGTATCCAATTGGGATCTCGTGACCGCATATCATGTGAGAAGGTCCAAAAATCGACTACTTCAGTGACCACATTGGGGTCACCGTCAACAACTTCACCGTCTTTATCACGAATGGCATGAACCTGTTCGCTGATGAATTTCACTGTGATATACGCTGCGCTTTCTTCCATGTACGCTTCAACAACATCGGCTGTCTTAATGCCAATAAGAGTTTCTTCCATGGTTTCGCCAGCTTTTTCACGTTCGCGAATGGCCTGATCAAAATTGGCGAAGACATCATTGCTCAGCAGGGGCTTTAAAGCGTCTGAATTTCCAGCTGCGTAGGAACCTAAAATAAGTTCAAAGGCGATCCGCCCGCCGGAAATAAATTCCTGGGTCGAAAAGGATGGGTCTAATGACCTGATTTCATTGAGTCCGATGCCAAGAGGATCTGCCCCCTTCGCGCCTTCGAAATTAACATCCTCGTCTGTATTAATTTCGGAGTTCTCTTCATCAGGGCCCCTTAAGGGAACGACGTTGTTATCGTTTTGCTCTGAAAGTCCTGTTCGATCCAGAGTTTCCGGCGGTGTTCCCTCATGGCCATCGCGACGACCAAGCACGCTCCGCAACCGCAGTACTAGAAACGCTGCGATCATCGCAAAGAAAATAATATCTATAAACTGAAAGCTTTCGCCCATGGCCGGATTTTCCAGAAGCCTGGACCTATTTGGTTCCCAGGATTATTCATATCTTTAACTTAACGGCATACCGCACTAAGGTCCAGTCGGCTATCGTCGCCTATGGCATGAAGATAAAAACCGTCCTATATCCCATACATAGGCGTGAACTTCGTAAAGGGCAAGCATGGGTCTCATTCTCCTCTTACTATTGATCGGCGTGCCGACTCTGGAAATTTTTGTTTTTATTGAGGTCGGCGGAACAGTTGGGCTTTTTAACACTCTGGCCATTGTGATTATAACAGCGGCAATCGGGGCTTATTTGCTCAGGAGTCAGGGCTTGAGCGTGTTGCATCGCGTGCAGCAAAATCTGGCTGCCAATCAGTTGCCAGTGAACGAACTGTTCGATGGCGCTTTTTTGCTAATTGCCGGCGTCCTGCTGTTAACGCCGGGGTTTGTAACCGACGGTGTCGGCTTTTTACTCTTTATGCCGCCGTTCAGAATGTTGCTTCGGCATTTTATCGTTCGCCGTTTGGCAAACAGCGGTCGCACCCAAATGTGGACATCGGCAAATCCTCACACTCACGAACCCCAAACTCATGAGCCCCAAACTGGGCCCGGAAATATCATTATCGATGGCGACTTTGAGGAGATAGCCTCAGAAACCCAGAAAGGAGAAAATGATAATTCGGAGAAAGGGTCGTCTGAAAACCCTTGGTCACGCCGATAGACAGTTGTTCCCTTGTTCGATCCATGATAGCCACGGCGCATTAAGAATTTGAGGAGTTCCAGACATGGCTGATGAATCGCAGAACAATGGTGCCAATGGGCCCGAAGCCGATGCACCCCCCCTGACCATCGCAACTCAATACATTAAAGATTATTCCTTCGAAGCGCCTTCGTCGCCCGGGATATTTAATCAGGCTAACGAGACAGAGCCTAATCTTGAAATTAGCTGCGATATAGAAGCCAACCCTCTGGAAGCTGGCGTTTTTGAAGTTGTTTTAGTTCTGCGGACAAATTGCAAAATCGGCGAACAAATCGCCTTCGTTCAGGAACTAGAATATGCTGGCGTCTTCATTTTGAACGTTCCACAAGAACATTTACAACCAGTGCTTCTGGTAGAGTGCCCGCGTCTGCTATTTCCATTCGCGCGCAATATCATTTGTGATGGTGCCCGTGACGGTGGGTTTCCGCCAATAATGCTGAACTACATGGATTTCGCAGGCATGTATGAGGAACAGGTGGCGAACCAAACCGAAGCGCCAAGCTCTCCCCTCATCACTTAAAATTTAGATCAAGCCAAATATAGATCAAGACCGCCAGATCGGGTCGGTTAATTGGCCGAGAAATTCTTCGTGGGCGGCGGCCTCATCTGATGTTGGTGCATGCGCGCGCGCTGGCTTTTGAGGTGTCGACTCTACAGTTTCCGGTTTTGTCTTCGCTTTTTCTGCCGCCAATTCAAGACCTGGTTGGCGTCCGCCAACAAGTTCCAAATAAACTTCCGACAAAAGCTGAGCATCCAATAAAGCGCCGTGAAGTGTTCGGTTTGTATTATCGATTTGGAATCGAGAGCACAGTGCATCGAGATTAACCCGTACCCCCGGAAATTTTTGGCGTGCAATTTTAACTGTATCGATGGTTCGGTCCATCGGAAGGGTGGATTTTCCGATATTACTGAGTTCCGCGTTTAAAAAACCGATATCAAATTCTGCGTTGTGAATGATCAACGTTGAGTCTTGAATAAATTCCAAAAATCCATCAATCACATCTGCAAAGACCGGCTTGTCGGCTAAAAATTCCTCAGATAAGCCGTGCACCCTAAAAGCCTCATCCGGCATATCACGTTCTGGATTAATGTAGACCTGATAATTCTCCCCGGTTGCGACGTGATTGACCAACTCTACACATCCAATCTCAACCAAGCGATCGCCGCCGTTGGCTTTTAGACCTGTTGTTTCTGTATCCAGGACAATTTCACGCATGAAGGTTTCTACCGATCATTGTGTAAAAGTTTAGCTGCCATAGCCCGGTCGCCATTTTTGCGTTGGTATGGTTCGTACCACTCTGACGATGTTCTTAATCACGCGCAAGCTGAGAGCGTGGCCCAATCCGGTCGGTATAATAAAATTAGCCCGTTCGCATTTTTCAGCGTCTGGCATTTGACGATCAAGAATTTTTAAAAGTCGGTCGGCGGTCATGCCGGGACGATTTAAAACGCGGGCGTGTTGAATTCGCGTCGGTGCCGTCACAACAGCAACAAGATCACACCGACCCTCGCCGCCCGTTTCAAATAACAACGGAATATCCAAAACGACGATTTTCTCGCCGCGCCGTGCTGCCGCCGATAAAAAACGACGCTCCGCCTTATGAACCAAGGGATGCAAGATGGCTTCTAGATTTCGCAAATCGTCGGCGTCACCGAATACCCGTTGCCCCAATGCTGTGCGATCAACCCGCCCATCCTTCACGGACTCCGGAAACAAAGCCTGAACCTGATCCACCGCCAAACCACCGCGCGCCATCAATCCATGAACTACTTTATCTGCATCATGGACATGAACGCCCAAACGGCGAAAAGCTTTAGCGGCTTCGGTTTTACCCATGGCGATGGATCCGGTCAGGCCGAGTATCACCATATCCCTAGCCTGCCATACCTGCGAGAACGTGGCTCCGAAGTTCAAGTGTGACTTCGGGCTCCTGGCCAAACCAAGCGGCGAAACCAGGACGTGCTTGATGCAATAACATTCCCAATCCATCCACGGTTGGATTGCCTTGTGCTCTTGCATCTTTCAGCAGAGTTGTCTCCAGCGGCGCATAAACAATGTCCGTCACCAAGGCGGCTTTGGGTAATAGTTTTAACGACAATTCAAGCGGTGGTTTGCCGACCATTCCCAATATCGTTGTATTGACCACCACTGTTGCATCTTCCAAAACATCTTCGCGCTGATTCCAAGGAATTATTTTTATAGGTCCGCCGATTTCTTGGGCAACTTCCGTTGCGCGAGACTCCGTTCGATTAACCAGGCTAATTTCGGGGACACCTGCATCAACTAAAGCTGCGGCGACTGCTCTTGATGCACCGCCAGCGCCTAGGATTATGGCAGGCCCTTCTTCGGCGCGCCATTCAGGCGCGCCGGCTTTTAAATTTTCCAGGAATCCGAAGCCATCCGTATTGCTGCCCCTAAGGCGTCCATCCGTAAGCACAACAATTGTATTCACAGCCCCAATCCGCCGAGCATGATCATCAATTTCATCAACAGCTCGTAAGGCAGCTTCTTTATGGGGAACGGTTACGTTGGTGCCAGCGAACCCCTGTTCACTTAATGATTTGAGCCTGCTCTCTAATTTTTCGGGTTCGACAGCGATAGGATCATACGTTCCATCAATGCCGTATTTCTTGAGCCAAAACCCATGCAGGCGGGGTGACAAAGAATGGCTTACCGGCCACCCTATGACACCTGCTTTGATTGTATTGTTGTTTGCCATAGGAATTGTTCAGTCCGATATAATTTCTTCGTCTCGTAGGCACGCGAGTAATGGCAATAAAGGAAGGCCTAAGATTGTGAAATAGTCACCATCGATTTTTTCGAATAAAGTGGCACCGATCCCCTCCAAACGATAGACGCCGACAGATTCCAACACCTCCGGCCCGCAGGCGTCAAGGTAGCGCTCAAGGGTGTTGTCGCTCAAGGGTCGCATGGTCATCGTTGCCGTTTCTGTATGCACCCACCGGGTTTCGCCCTTAAAAACCAATGCAACGCTGCTGATGAGCTGGTGGGTCGTGCCTTGAAAAATTTTTAGGTGTGCGAGGGCTTCTTCCGCGTTTCGGGGCTTATCGAACAAGCTGCCTTCACACTGCAACACTTGATCAGCACCTATAACGAAGGCGTCCAATTTTTCTAAAGAGACAGCCCGTGCCTTGGCACCTGCCAAGCGTACGGCGATTTTTTCTGGTGAGAGATTTTCTTTCTCGGCCTCCAGCTTTAGGGCATCTTCGTCAACGCCCGATGTGATTTGCAAAAATTCAACACCAGCATTTTTCAGTACGCTGGAGCGACCCGTACTGGCCGACGCAAGAATCAGTTTTTTTGAACTGTTTTTCAGGAAACCGGCCCCGTGATCCGGTTATACATTTGCAAAATCGTTGCCGCGGTTTCCTCGATGGATTTTCGCGAAACGTCGATAATCGGCCAATCATTTTTTGTATAAAGCCTGCGCGCATCTCCAACTTCTTCAGAAACCGTTTCCAAGTCGATGTAGTCGGTTTCTTCATCTTGTTGCAGCATCCGCAATCGGTTGCGCCTGATTTGTACCAGCTGACGGGGATCTTTGGTTAAGCCGACAATTAAGGGAACGTTGGCGGTATAAAGTTCTTCGGGCACGGGAACGCCTGGAACAATTGGGATATTTGCAGCCTTTATGCCGCGGTTGGCCAAGTAAACACAGGTCGGTGTTTTCGATGTTCTAGAAACCCCAAGGATCAGGACGTCTGCTTCATTTAAATTCCAGGCCGCCTGGCCATCATCATGGGCGAGAACAAATTGCATGGCTTCAATGCGGTTAAAATAATCCGCATCCATGACATGCTGGCCGCCACTTTGCGCCGTTACTTCTTCCCCTAGGTGGGCCCCCATGGCGGCGACGACAGGATCAATGACCGGAACATATGGAACATTCAACTTGCGACAACCGTCTTCGAGTACTTTTCGTAAAGTACCATCGACCAAGGTATAAAGGACGAACCCCTTATGCGCGGCAATCCCGGCCAGAGCTTCGTGAACCTGTTTTTCATTTCGAACCATATTCCAAAGATGTTCGATTGCGCGAATGTCTTCGAACTGAGCCAGGCTGGCCCGACCGACTAAACTCGTCGTTTCACCAGTGGAATCGGAAATAAGGTGCAGATGGAGGATTTTCATAAAATGCCTAGAATTTTGCAGCTATGGACAAATTGGGGATAACACGTTCCGTTGCATACTACAGGTAAAATTATGCAGGTATAGGGATATTCATCCCACATGGTGATACCCTATGGATGAGTTTATACCCACCCTTAAACAGATGAAAATTTAGCACCGAATTCCAGCATGTTTTCCCCATTATTCCCATTTTTAAAAAACTTATAGAATCTCCGTCTGATAAGGTTATTTATTTCCTAACTAACAGGGTACCAGACGAATTCAACGTTTCTAGAGTATGGTTTTTACGGTATGTCTAGTTTCCTGTGGATAATAGATAATCCCCAGGACTAACCGCCCAACTACCACAACACCTTTATTTCATATAATAATTTATATAGTAGAAGGGTATGGGATAACTTTCTCTAACCACTAAAATCGGAACTTTAAAACCGTGACAAAAATTTTCCTTCAAGCTCTTAAGGGCGTTCCATTGACACCGCCACCTGTGTGGTTGATGCGTCAGGCGGGTCGGTATTTACCAGAATATAAAGAACTCCGGACCAAGGCGAAAAACTTTTTAAATTTTTGCTATACGCCGGAGATGGCTGTGGAGGCGACCTTACAACCGTTGCGCCGATATGATTTAGATGCGGCAATTTTGTTCAGCGATATTTTGGTAATCCCTGATGCGTTGGGCCAATCGGTTGCTTTTAAGGAAGGCGAGGGACCTGTACTTGAACCAATTCAATCGGTTGAAGGGTTGCGTAAGTTAGAGATCGATAAGGTATTGGATCATTTGGCACCCGTTTTTCAGACTGTATCTACGTTATCTCAAGAAATACCGAAATCTACGGCTTTGATTGGTTTTGCTGGAGCACCCTGGACTGTGGCGGTCTATATGGTTGAAGGGCGCGGGGGGACGGATTGTGGGACAGCACGGCGCTGGGCTTATGAAGACCCGGAAGGTTTTGGACAGCTTATTGATATTTTGGTTGAGGCGACGTCTCAATATTTAAATCAGCAAATTTCTGAAGGTGTGGAAACCATTCAGCTGTTCGATAGCTGGGCAGGTGTATTAAGTGAATCGCAATTTCGCCGATGGGTAATTGATCCAACCATAAAAATTGTTCAAAACATTCGAAAAGAAAATCCGGATATCCCAATCATAGGATTTCCCCGTCATGCCGGTGTTCAGTATGAAACATATATCCGTGAAACAGGTGTTGATGGGGTGAGTTTGGACAGCGGCGTGCCATTGGATTGGGTGAAAAATAATCTGCAACCCCTCTGCACGGTTCAAGGGAATTTGGATAATCAAGTATTGATGGCTGGTGGACCCGCATTAGAAGCTGAAACACGCGAAATTTTAGAGAAGCTTTCTGATGGCCCCTTTATCTTTAACCTGGGTCATGGGGTCCTGCAGTGGACATCGCCGGATCATGTGGAGTCCTTAATTAATCAAATTCGTGCGGAAAGATGAGCCAAGATAAACGAATTGCGGTGGTTTTATTTAATCTTGGGGGTCCCGATAACTTAGACGCCGTTCAACCGTTTTTATTTAATTTATTTAATGATCCCGCGATTATCAGCTCTCCTTCTCCAGTTCGATGGCTTCTAGCAAAATTAATCTCCAAACGGCGGGCTCCTATCGCGCGTGAAATTTATCAGCATCTTGGGGGTAAATCGCCGTTATTGGAACAAACTGACGCCCAGGCGCAGGCTTTAGAAACGCTCCTTCAAAATTCCCTGGAAGCAAAAGTATTTATCGCAATGCGGTATTGGCATCCGTTCAGTTCTGAAACTGTTGCTGAGGTTAATTCATATGCACCTGATGAGGTGGTTCTTCTTCCGCTTTACCCACAATTTTCAACAACAACGACAGAATCCTCGGTTAAGGATTGGATGAAAAATGCTAGGCAACAAGGACTTGATATTCCAACCCGAGCGATCTGTTGTTATCCGACGGACGAGGGACTGGTTGAAGCGCAGGCAAACTTGGTTCGAAAAGGTTTAGAGGGGGCAGCAAATGAGGCGCCTCTCCGGGTTTTGTTTTCCGCCCACGGGTTGCCTAAAAAAATAATAGAAGGCGGTGACCCCTATCAGGGGCAAGTGAAACAAACAGCTGATGCCATTGTCCGGAAATTGGATATCGCCGACCTTGATTGGCGTGTTTGTTACCAAAGCCGGGTTGGTCCGCTGGAATGGATTGGCCCCTCGATCGATGAGGAATTAGATCAAGCGGGCGCTGACAAAGTTGGCGTTGTCGTCGTGCCGATTGCCTTTGTATCCGAACATTCTGAAACCTTGGTCGAGTTAGATTTGGAATTTAGGGATTATGCTAAAGGTAAAGGCGTTCCTACATATCATCGAATCCCGACAGTAAGCGCTCATGGTTCGTTTATTCGCGGCTTGGCCGATATTATTCACGTGACATTGAAGGACGAGTCAGGGCTATACTGTTCTCGGGGAGGGAAATTCTGCGATCGCCGATTTTCCCGGTGTGTATGGGATAAGCCTCTCATAGAGTAAGTCTTTGAAATAAAGACGGGTAATTCGATGATTGATCTCTCTGTAGAAGCCTATCTTTATGTAAAAGCGGCCCATATTATCAGCGTCATCGCGTGGATGGCGGGGCTTTTGTACCTGCCTCGGCTGTTCGTTTATCACACAGAAACAATTGCGGGCTCGGAATTGTCAGAAACGCTCAAGGTGATGGAACGTCGGCTTTTGCGCGCGATCATGACACCCGCGATGTTAGCGTCGTTAATATTTGGTGGCATCCTCATCGCCGCGCAGCCTGAGGGCGCGTGGCTGCAAATTTGGCTACTTATCAAGCTGTTCGCGGCTTTTGTTCTTGTGGTTACGCATATGGTTATGGCCGGGTGGCGTAGGGATTTTGCCGAGGACCGGAATACCCGACCGCAAAAGTTTTACCGTTATGCCAACGAAATTCCGACCCTGCTGATGATTATCATCGTGATATTTGCCGTGGTAAAACCGTTTTAGGAACGGCATAAATTAAATCTTCGATTGACTTAAATACCGAGTTTGGTTAATGCTGGTTCGTCTGCGGGTCGAACCTGTTTGCTGGGTGGGGCCATTTCCAAAAATTTTCCGACAACAGAAGTTCGTAATCGCCGAACCAGAATTATTTTAGGTCAATTGGTTTATTTTTAACCGATGTTGCCAAAGTCCCGCCGTATTCAACGGTATCCGCTATCTTCTCACCTTAAATTAAACTGTAAAGTTCACCAATGAAACTCAAGGAACTAAAACAAAAAACACCCGCCGATCTTTTGGCTTTTGCTGAAGAATTGGAAATTGAGAACGCCAGTACTCTGCGAAAGCAGGACATGATGTTCGCAATTTTGAAGACGCTCGCTGAGAACGAAGAATCTATCTTCGGCGATGGGGTTTTGGAGGTGTTGCAAGATGGATTTGGTTTTCTCCGGTCGCCGGAAGCGAACTATTTACCGGGGCCGGACGATATCTATGTCTCGCCCAGCCAGGTAAGACGCTTCGGACTTCGCACGGGTGACACGGTAGACGGGGAAATTCGCTCGCCAAAAGACGGTGAACGGTATTTTGCACTGTTGAAGGTGATTGATATTAATTTTGAAGAACCGAATAAGGTTCGCCATCGGATCAATTTTGATAACCTAACGCCGCTTTATCCAGACGAACGCCTGAAGATGGAAGTCGATGATCCGGAATTAAAAGATAAAACAACCCGAGTAATTGATCTGGTTAGTCCCATTGGTAAGGGCCAGCGGGCGCTTATCGTGGCACCGCCACGGACGGGTAAAACGGTCATGTTGCAGAACGTTGCCCACGCAATCGCGGCCAATCACCCAGAATGTTACCTGATCGTCCTCTTAATCGACGAACGGCCCGAAGAAGTTACGGACATGGACCGTTCAGTTAAAGGCGAAGTCGTCAGTTCAACTTTTGATGAGCCGGCGTCGCGCCACGTTCAGGTTGCTGAAATGGTAATTGCCAAGGCGAAACGTTTGGTTGAGCACAAGCGAGATGTGGTGATTTTGTTGGATTCTATTACCAGACTGGCACGCGCCTATAACACAGTCGTGCCGTCATCGGGTAAAGTTCTAACGGGTGGTGTTGACGCCAATGCGTTGCAACGACCTAAGCGTTTCTTTGGTGCCGCGCGTAATATTGAGGAAGGCGGCTCATTGACTATTATCGCGACGGCCCTGGTGGATACGGGCTCGCGTATGGACGAAGTGATTTTTGAAGAATTTAAAGGCACAGGCAATTCGGAGATTCTGCTGGATCGCAAACTTATTGATAAGCGCGTGTTCCCGGGCATTGATATTACGAAGTCTGGTACCCGTAAGGAAGAACTGCTGATCGATAAGGGTACTCTTTCGAAAATGTGGGTGCTACGGCGAATCCTCATGCCTATGGGCGTTGTCGACGCCATGGAGTTCCTGCTGGGCAAATTGAAAGATTCGAAGAATAACGAGGACTTCTTTGATTCAATGAATACCTAAGGGAATATGTAGAGCGGCTCAACTAAGAACCGCCCTACCCAGTTGTTTAATTCATTACGGTAAGAAAATGGTTGAGCCCGTTGTTTTCCGGGCTTCTAGGTCGATGTGTGCCTGGGCTGCATCCTTTAGCGCGTAGGTCTGATTGACCGATACCTTGACGTGCCCATTTGCGACCACATCGAACAGATCATTCGCCGTCTCAACAAGGTCTTCCCGCTTGCCAGTGTAATGAACCAGCCCGGGCCGTGTCAGAAAGAGCGAGCCCTTGCCGGCGAGTATATTCGGCGCCATTGGGGGTACGGGGCCGGATGCGTTGCCGAAGGTAACCATGGTGCCCAACGGGCGAAGACAGTCTAAAGAATCATCAAACGTATCTTTACCAATCGAATCATAGACCACCGGCAGTCCTTCGCCATCGGTGATTTCCAGAACCCGGTCTTTAAAGCTCTCCCGTGTATAGACAATCGGATAGTCGCAGCCATTCGCCTTAGCCAATTCAGCTTTTTCATCAGAACCAACGGTGCCGATGACGGTTGCGCCCAAGTGCTTGGCCCACTGACAAACGATCGAGCCAACACCGCCGGCAGCGGCGTGAATTAAGATCGTGTCGCCAGATTGGATGGCATAGGTCTTTTTGACCAGGAATCTTGCGGTCATACCTTGGAGCATCATGGACGCTGCCTGTTCATCGGTGACCCCATCGGGGATGGCGATAAGCTTAGCAGCCGGAACCAGACGTTCTTCCGCATACGCGCCCGGTACAGGGGCGTAGGCAACCCGTTGGCCGACAGTTAGGCCCGTCACGTCAGGTCCGACTTCTTCAACCACGCCAGCGGCTTCAGCACCGATGACAGCGGGCAAAGAGGGCAAGGGATACAGTCCCATGCGGTGGTAACAATCGATGAAGTTTAGACCCATGGCGGTTTGGCGGAGTCTGACTTGCCCTTCTCCGGGTGCACCGACGTCTACATCTTCCCACTTCATAACTTCTGGGCCGCCGGTTTCGTGAATACGGATTGCTTTAGTCATTTGATTGGTCCCTGTTGATTTGTTTAATTGGGATTACTTTAACCTGTAGCCTTCCAGGCGTAAAAGGGCACGTTTCGTATCTATGCCATCGCCGCCTGTATAACCGGTCAATTTGCCGGTCGCACTGATGACGCGGTGGCAGGGTATGATGATGGGAAGAGGGTTCTTCCCACAGGCGCCGCCGACGGCACGGGCGGCTGAGCCTAGGGCCTTCGCTAAGTCACCATAGGTTTGGATGGTGCCGTAGGGAATTTGTTGTAGCAAGGTCCAGAGGCGTTTTTGAAAGGCTGTTCCCTGAGGACGCAGGGGAAGGTCGAATTGCTGTAAAGTGCCGTTGAAATATGCATCCAGTTGTCGATGCGCTTCTTCAAGCAGCGCGGAAGATTGTGATTCTGGGACTTCACCCCAATCAAAGGCAACAAGCGCACCATCGTCTTCAAATAAGGTCAGTGCGCCTGCCTGGCTCTGGTACGTGAGATGCGGCATTTTCTATGTTTTGGACAAGGCTTCGGCGAGCGCTGCGGGGTCTTTCTGGGGCGGACTGCAGGTCGGGCCAATACAGATATACGCGGCTGGTTTTCCATCGATCAGGCCTTTGCCATGGGCGGGATGGTCGGGCGGAAGGGGTGCGTCTGGACTAAGCTGCAATAAGATTTGGGTCGGGACCGAAGTAGTGTGTACGGTTTGAAGTAAGGCCTTAGTATCAGGATCGTCGGGTTCACCGACGACAACAATTTGTGTCGCTAGCGCCAAGAGCTCAAAACCACAAAGCATGACGGTTTGGCCGACAAGCCGGTCGATCTCGGGCGACGAAAATAGCTTGTTCATCGCGTCGGCGCGGTCGCGGTAGTCGGTGTTTCCGGTAAGGGTAAACAGGCGCGCCAGGACATTCATCATGGTACCGTTGCCTGACGGTGTGGCGTTGTCAGTAACGGTTTTGGAGCGCGTAATGACGTCGGTGGCGCTGGCCGCGGTTAGGAAATATCCGCCATTTTCGTCGTCCCAATAGCCTTCGTTGGTTTGGGTTACCCAGGCGACGGCTTGGTCCAAATATGTTGTGTCGCCGGTATGCTCGTAAAGGGTAATCGCCGCCATCGTCATGTTGGCATAGTCATCTAGGATTGCTGTGTAGCGGAGACGCCCTTCCCGCCAGGTGTGGTTCAAATGACCTTGGTCTACCATCAGAGTACAGACAAATTGATAGGCACTTTTGGCAGCTTCAAGCCATTCGGGTTCATCGAAGACTGTGCCCGCTTTGGTCAGAGCGGTTATCATAAGGCCGTTCCAATCGGCCAGCACCTTATCATCCCAAAGCGGCCAAATACGGTCGTTTCGGACCTGGAGTAATTTGTCCCGAGCCTTGGTCAGTTCTTGTTCCTCTTCGCTTGTGCCAAGGGTTGGATTGGCGGTGCGGTTGAGGATTGTTTTACCTTCCCAATTGCCGAAGGGATGGATTTCATAGTGACTCTTAAAGTTTTCAGACGAGTCGCCCAATAGGCTGTCGATTTCAGCTTCGTTCCAGACGTAGAACTTTCCTTCCTCACCCTCACTGTCGGCATCATAGGCGCTGGCAAAGGCAAAGGGAGAAGCAGCGTTGTCGTCAGGTCGCACGACCATTTCCCGCAAGGCCCAGGTGATTGTTTCTCTTATTCTGGTGGCCAGTAAGGGGGACCTCGTTTCCTGCCAAACTTCGGTCATGAGTTCAATGAGGAGAGCGTTATCGTACAGCATTTTTTCGAAATGCGGTGCGAGCCAAATATCGTCGGTAGAGTACCGTGCAAAGCCGCCGCCCAGGTGGTCATAAATCCCGCCTTGGCAGATTTTATCCAGGGTGAGAATTACGCTCTCGCTGAGGCGGCTTGATCCTGTGCGTTTGGCCGCGCGCCAGAGGAAATTAAAAAAATCTGGTTGCGGAAACTTGGGTGCCCCTTGGGTGCCACCATTTGCCATGTCAATAAAGTTGCTGGCCCGGTTAGCGACCTCGTCAATTATGTCCATTGTTAAGCCATCGCCCGGCGTCGGTCGGGCATTTTCTTCCAGACCGTGGCGGAGAGCATCAACATTACTGCGGACGTTTTCGGGCTCGTTAAAGAATGTGTGGGATATACTTTGTATGAGATCACCAAAGCCCGGACGACCGTATCTGGCGGTTGCCGGGAAATACGTCCCCCCCCAGAACGGATGGCCGTCCGGTGTCAGGAACATCGTCAACGGCCAGCCACCTTGCTGCCCCATCATGTGCAGGGCAGACTGATATATAACATCTAGATCAGGGCGTTCTTCCCGATCTACTTTGATGTTGATAAAGAGCTTGTTCATCACGGCAGCAATGGCATCATTTTCAAAGCTTTCATGCGCCATGACATGACACCAATGACACGCGGCGTAACCAATGGAGAGCAGAATTGGCTTGTTTTGGGACTGGGCCTCCGCCAGGGCATCCGGTCCCCAGGCCCGCCAATGGACCGGATTATCTTTATGCTGCAGGAGGTAGGGACTTGTTTCGTTGGCAAGAAGGTTTGATGTCATTCGGTAAATCCGTCATTGCCGATTTATGAGTGTCTTGTCATAGGCATCGGTGGAAGGTAGGAGTGGTTCAACACGGCGTACTAGACAATATTGGCGACGATTGCCGCAAATAAAAGGCCGTAAGTAAAGAATCGGCGAAAGGATTAGATTTATGACGGATAATAATGCGACCTCCGCTGACCTGTTTTACCGCTGCCATGTCTTTTGTTGTACCAACGAACGGCCGGAAAAACATCCTAGAGGGTCTTGTTCACGCCGGGATTCGGTTAAATTACGCAATTATATGAAGGCCAGAGCCAAAGAAATGGGACTGAGAGGTGTGCGGATCAACTCCGCCGGGTGTCTGGATCGCTGCGAATTGGGTCCGACGATGGTGGTGTATCCCGAAGGGATTTGGTATCGCTGCGAAACGAACGAAGATATTGACCAGGTTTTAACCCAGCATGTCCAAAACGGCGAACCGGTGAAACACCTTATGTTGGATGTTGATGAGTAATAACTACTACATATTGTAGGTATTTGATGAATCAAGCCGAAACCATTTATGCATTGGCCAGCGGCATCGGCGTATCAGGGTTACAGGTTTTTAGGATTTCTGGTCCTCAGTCTGGGGCTGTACTAAAAGCTCTAACCGGGCATCCCCTCCCCTCCCCTCGTATGGCGACGTATACAAAATTTGTTCAACCCGATGCAGGGACAGATTTAGATCAAGGTCTTATTCTGTGGTTTCCGGCCCCGGCGAGCTATACCGGGGAAGACGTTGCCGAAGTTCATGCGCACGGCGGACGGGCTGTTCGGGATGCGTTTTTAACTGCATTTTCGAAGGTTTCCGGGGTGCGGCAGGCCGAGCCCGGTGAATTTACCCGGCGTGCATTCGAAAACAGCAAACTCGATTTGACCGAGGTTGAGGGTCTGGCGGATCTCATTGAGGCGGAGACCGATGCGCAACGTCGCCAGGCTCTGCGCCAAATGCAAGGGGCGCTAGGAAGGCTTTATGAATCTTGGCGGGAAGACCTGATAAAGTCTCTGGCCCATGTCGAGGCAGTGATAGATTTTGCTGACGAAGAGTTGCCGGAAGAGCTTGATTCTAAAGCAAATGAGCGAATTGCGCGGGTTTTACAAGAGATACAGGACCATCTGGCGGACGGACATCGCGGCGAACTTCTACGCGATGGTGTAAGTCTCGCGATTATCGGACCACCCAATGCAGGCAAATCAAGTTTTTTGAATCATCTCGCCCAGCGGGATGTGGCGATTGTGTCGTCTGAACCGGGCACGACTCGAGATATTATAGAGGTTCATTTGGATCTTGCGGGCTATCCGGTGGTTGTCGCTGATACGGCAGGACTGCGGGAAGGGCAAAGTGACATTGAATCGGAAGGAATTCGCCGTGCGCTGGAACGGGCAAACAATGCTGATTTAAAGATTTATTTGTGTGACCAAGGGTCCTGGTCCCCAGATGAGAAAGATTTAAAACGCATTCTAGATGACCAGACCTTTCTCGTGGTTAATAAAATGGATTTAGGAGACATTGGCGATGCCACTGAAATGCTGGGGCACCTGATTTATCCCATATCGGTGCGTACAGGTGACGGGATCGGAAACCTGCTATCCGCTTTGGAGGCGTCTGTATCAGAACAGTTCGAGGCTTCTGAATCGCCTGCTTTAACTCGGGAGCGTCATCGCAATGCATTAGAGGAATGTCAGGAATTTCTGCAATCTTCTTTATCGGTCGTGGAATCGGAGTTTCGGGCGGAAGAGCTCCGTCTTGGGGTCCGAGCTTTGGCGCGTATCACGGGTCGGGTGGATGTCGAGGACTTACTCGATGTTATTTTTAACGAATTTTGCATCGGTAAATAATGTTTCACGTGAAACATTGTGGAGATTTGTCCTGTTTCGACCGGTTCTAATTGACTCCTGAACTCGAGATACCTAAGTTCCGGTCCATGCAAGAGGTTGATGTCCTAGTCATTGGCGGTGGGCACGCAGGTGCGGAGGCGGCTGCGGCTGCGGCGCGCATGGGTGCCGCGACCCTGCTTGTCACCCATCGCCTTGATTCTATTGGTGAAATGTCGTGCAATCCGGCGATTGGCGGCCTTGCAAAGGGGCAGCTGGTTCGGGAGATTGATGCGCTCGATGGCCTTATGGGCCGGGCGATTGACCAGGCGGGCATTCAATTTCGCATGTTGAACCAAAGTAAAGGCCCGGCCGTTCGGGGGCCAAGGGCACAGGCAGACCGCAAACTGTATAAAAACGCCATTCAGTCTCTCTTAAATGAAATCTCGGGCCTTAAAATCCACGAAGCGGGGGCGGAAGACCTGATATTCGATAAAGACGGCGCTGTTACAGGGATTGTGACCGGGTCTGGTGTGGAAATTCGATCTAGGGCCATCGTCGTAACGACCGGCACCTTCCTTCGGGGCCTGATTCATCGCGGAGAAGAGCAAATTCCTGCCGGGCGAATTGGGGACGCACCGGCTGTTGGGCTGGCTTTGGCGTTTGAGCGGGCGGGATTTAATCTTGGGCGTTTAAAAACCGGGACCCCTCCCCGCCTGGATGGACGAACCATTCATTGGGATCGTTTGCAGGCGCAACCGGGCGATGCAACTCCAACACCGTTTTCTTATTTAACATCAAAGATTTCGACGCCGCAGATTAATTGCCACATTACCCATACAAATCAAGCTGTACACGATATCATTCAAGCGAATTTGCATCGCTCACCGATGTATTCAGGCCAGATTGAGAGCACCGGGCCACGGTATTGCCCGTCAATCGAAGATAAAATTGTTCGATTTGCCCATCGGGACAGCCATCAAATCTTTTTGGAACCGGAAGGCTTGGATGATGATACGGTTTATCCAAACGGAATTTCGACATCACTGCCTGAAAGTGTGCAGATCGACTTGGTAAAAAGAATTCCCGGCCTAGAGGACGCGGTCATAACGCAAGCGGGATATGCGATTGAGTACGATTTTGTTGATCCGCGGGAACTTAAGCCGACACTAGAAACCCATAAGATTCCAGGGCTTTTCCTTGCCGGCCAGATTAATGGCACGACAGGATATGAAGAGGCCGGGGCCCAAGGTCTGATGGCGGGGGTTAATGCGGCAATTCTGGCGGGCGGCAATCAAGATGACTTTATTGTGGATCGAGCCGAGGGCTATATTGGCGTTATGATTGACGACCTGGTGACATTGGGGACGAAAGAGCCGTACCGCATGTTTACGTCTCGTGCTGAATATCGCTTGAATCTTCGAGCTGATAATGCGGACCGACGCCTGACTCCTCGGGGCATAGAAGTCGGGTGCGTTGGATCGGCGCGACGTGACGTGTTTCAGGCGAAAGATGAAGCGCTGAATTCGGCAACGGCTTTGCTGACCTCTCTTTCTGCGACGCCGACCCAGTTGAAGAAACACGGCATTAAGGTTAATCAAGACGGTACTTGGCGTACAGCGTTGGATTTATTGGCTTATTCGGAGATCACAGTCCACCGATTGACGGAGATTTGGCCCGAACTTGCTGGTTTAAGATCGGATATTATAGAGCAGATGGAAATCGGTGCGCGGTATGCGGGATACCTCGGACGCCAAGATTCGGATATTAAAGCCTTCCGTCGGGATGAAGCTTTGGAAATTCCGGCTGATCTTGATTTTAATTCCATTGGCGGGCTGTCAACAGAAGTGCGGGCGAAATTATCCGAGGCGAGACCGGCGACTTTGGGGGCTGCGTCCCGCGTGTCTGGCGTTACGCCGGCGGCGTTGGTCGCGTTGCTGGGTCATGTGCGCCGTCGCGACGATCGTTTATCCGCATAAATTGTTTCACGTGAAACTATTTGAAATGATAAGAGTTTGGACCCTATGACCGATCCCGAGCTTGCGCCGTTAACCATAAATGAATTTCAAGAACTGACCCACGTTTCCGATGAAACGCTCCGTAATCTTGAAAAATATAAAGACATTTTAACACAATGGCAGAAAAAGATTAATCTCGTCAGCCAGAAGAGTCTAAACGATCTATGGCGTCGGCACATGCTCGACTCTGCTCAACTCTTCTCTCATTTGATAAATGTTAAAAATCCAATTATTGATCTCGGCAGTGGGGCCGGGTTTCCTGGGTTGGTGCTCGCGATTATGGGATTGAAAAATATCCATCTGGTAGAAAGCGACAATCGCAAGTGCACATTTTTGCGGGAGATCAGTGTACAAACCAACACGGACGCCACGATTCATAATGCACGAATAGAGAAAATGGACACGATTGATGCAGGCGTCGTCCTTGCGCGAGGGCTTGCGTCTTTAGATGCCTTGCTCGATTATGCAGCCCCTTTACTGGCAGAAAATGGATTTTGTCTGTTTCTAAAGGGGCAAAAGGTGGAACAGGAATTGACCCTCTGCCAGAAAAATTGGATGATGCAAGTCCATCGGGTCGACAGTTTGTCTGACCCGACGGGGGTCATCCTTAAAATAGATAACGTTTCTAGGAAAAATGCTTGTGAATCAAGACCTTAACAAGGTTTCTGGACCTCGAATACTCGCCATAGCCAATCAAAAAGGTGGTGTGGGGAAGACGACAACAGCGATCAATCTTGCGACCGCCTTAGCCGCTGTTGATAACCAGGTCCTGGTCATCGATTTTGATCCCCAAGGCAATGCCAGTTCCAGTCTTGGAATTGACCGGGATGACCGCGCAGTCAATTCATATCATGTGGTTATCGGTGAAGTTGCCTTGGACGATGCAATTCGATCCACCGATATTCCGGGTTTATTTATTGTGACTTCTAATAATGATTTGGCCGGAGCTGCGGTTGAATTGGTTGATGCAGACGACCGGGAATATGCTCTGCGCGGCGCGATAAACGCATGCAGTCAAAAATTCGATTACGTTTTAATCGATTGCCCGCCAACTCTCGATCTCCTCACCATCAATGCGTTGGTTGCGACCCAAGGTGTATTGGTGCCGCTGCAGTGTGAATTCTTAGCGTTAGAAGGAATCAGCGATTTAGTTCAACTCATTAACCGGGTTGAAGGTGCCTTTAATCCGGGCCTGGAAATCCAAGGAATCGTGCTGACGATGTTTGATATTCGTAATAATTTGTCTGGCATGGTGGCTAATGATGTTCGCGAGTTTTTTGGTGACAAGGTTTATAAGACTGTCATTCCACGAAATGTACGTGTCTCCGAGGCTCCTTCCCATGGTCGCCCTGTCTTGATTTATGATATGAAGTGTGCGGGCTCGAAGGCTTATTTGCATTTGGCGGATGAAGTCTTAAAGCGTGAACACCAGCAGGTGGCCGTCTAATGGCACAAGAACCAAAACGCCGCAGTCTCGGCAAGGGACTGTCGTCTTTATTAGGCGACCCATTGTCAAAGAAAAACGATACGAAGTCCGAAGTTGCAAAACCATCAAATGTCGTTCCGGTCGAATTTCTGCATCCCGGTCGCTATCAGCCACGGCAAAAGTTTGACAAGGATCAGATCAGAGAACTGGCCCAGTCAATTAAAGACAAAGGAATACTGCAGCCACTTTTGGTACGCAAACATCCGGATAAAGAAGACGCCTTTGAAATCATCGCCGGGGAACGGCGCTGGCAAGCTGCCCAAGAGGCACAGCTACACGAAGTCCCTGTAATCATTAGGGAATTTTCGGATAAAGAAACCTTAGAAGTTGCTTTGGTCGAAAACCTTCAGCGAGAAGATCTTTCAGTCTTAGAAGAAGCCAAGGGTTATAACCGGCTCATGGAAGAGTTTTCCCACACCCAAGAAGAGCTTGCAAAGGTTGTTGGCAAAAGCCGCAGCCATGTTGCAAACACGCTTCGCCTTTTGGGACTTCCGGAACCGGTTCGCCAAATGTTGGACGATGGTAAGCTCAGTGCCGGTCATGCACGCGCACTCTTGGGCACGGAAAGTTCACTGCCCTTGGCGGAGATGGTGATTAATCAAGGACTGAATGTAAGGCAAACTGAAAAACTGGTGCAGAAAAGTAATGCACCAAAAAAACCGCTCCGTCCAAAACCAGTTAAAGATCCCGATACGGTTGTTTTGGAAAACGATATTACCAACCTATTAGGCCTGAAAACGGAAATAGATTTCAAAGGCAATAGCGGGACCCTAACGGTTAAATATAAAACCCTCGAACAGCTTGATGATATTCTGGAACGCTTGAGCCGCGGTGGGAGTATGACCGGATCGTAAAGTCGGGTATTTAATTCATCCATTATAAAGTTCGTATCATTCTGATTCATTGGCTAGAATCAGGATAGTATTCCCATAAAATATTTTTATCAGGCTTTTCGAGCCGCTTGAGCGATACGCAGCAAGGCGCGGCCACAAATTGCTTCTGCTGGAAGCCCAGTTGATTTGCATTCCAGCTCGGCTTCGGTAACTAATTCAAGCGCATGGGCCAATTTATATTTCGACCAACGCTGCAGCTGAGTGCGAAAACCATTGGTAAATTTGAATATTATCGGCGGCCTAAGGGATTTCATCGCTTGATCGGGAGATTGTCCCTTATCCATAGCACCCGAAGCTAAATGCAAGCGCTGCAAGTGCCGGCCAATTGCTCGCAAAATGGCAACCGGGTGGAGACCTTCGTTCAAGACACGGGCAAGAGCCGTTTCTAGACCAGAAAGATCCCCGCCTGCTGCGGCGTAAATGACAGAATCCAAAGACGTCGCGCCATTGTCTCCGACACACGCCATGGCATCTTCCAAAGAAACTTCGCCGGGCGCGCCCTTGAACAAGGCCAACTTTTCAAGTTCCTTGCGGGTCACCATCCGATCTGACCCCAAATGCTCTTCTAAATAAGCGCTGGCTTCGCGGGTTGCGGTCAGTTGGGATTGAGATAAAATTTCGCGAATGACGTCGGTAATTTGACGGTTGTTATCTTCGTAGCACGCTAAGGCCGCCCCCGCTTTAGACGCTTCGAATGTTTTACGAAGCTTTGATCGAGGGCCCAAGGTGCCGGCTTCGACAACGACAAACGCATCTCCTTGTGGATCGCTTAGAAATTCTTCGAAGGTTTTCGCGATCCCGTCCGTACCGTCGGGAATTCTAATAACACGACGGCCCCCGCTGAAAGATATGGCGGCGGCTTCGTCGCTCAATCTCGCAGGATCGTTTTTCAAATCCCCGGCAGAAATGTCTACGCTGCAAAACGGATCATTTAAATCGTCTACGATAAGTTTGGCTAATAGAATAGCGCGCTCATGAACCAAGCCCTGATCCGGACCGTAGACAAGAACCGCGCGAATGGCAGGGTCCGGATTATTTATAAAACTTTCTACTTTGGCACCAGAGATTTTTACCACAAGATTTTTACCATCGGCTACTGCGAATTTTTAGACTGCCCGACGAAATAAACTGCTAACCGAGTACGAATATCTTCGCTCAATTGTAAAATGCCGCGCTCGCGAGCATTCTTTTCGGCACTTAAAGTTGCGAAATCAGAACTGACAATATCATAGCTACTAATAACGAAGACGTTTCCCGACGTTAGCGGTTTGCCATTCACTGACGATATCAAATTGAAGCCGCCGGTTAGTCGCAAATCGGCACGGGTTGCAAAGGCGTTTTTCTTTACGGCAAATGCATTTTTAGATTCTCTCACGGTAACATTTAAAATGTAATGAGGATGTTGTGGCGCGCCGTGTGGTGTCAGGAGATCAAGCAGTTCGTTTCTCACCTGCTGACCAATCCGGTCCCGAATAATACTAATCTTTATTGCCGAAAGCTCGGTCGGAGAATCAAATTTCCCCTGGGTACCATAGAGCGACTTAAAGCCACATCCACTGAGCAGCAGAACAACCAAACAACTACAAAAAGGTTTAAATAACCACATTGACAATCCGGTTTGGAACAACAATGACTTTACGTATGGCTTTATCGTTTACAACGTTGATAACACTGGGTAATTCTAGAGCAGCGGTTTCTACTAATTGCTTATCCATATCCTTAGGCACTTCTATGGTGCCGCGCAATTTTCCGTTAACTTGTACTGCTACCGTTACATTGTCGTCTTGTAAAAGAGTTTCGTCAACTGAAGGCCATGGCGCCGTTGCTAGGGTTGATTTGTGACCAAGCATTTCCCAAAGCTCTTCACATAAGTGCGGCATTATAGGGCCTATAAGGCGAACGACGGTTTCATAGCCATCTCGTAAAACCCACGCGGCACCTTCGGACGATTTATCAAGTCCTTCTAGCAAGTTTGTCAGCTCACGAATTCGGGCAACAGCTTTGTTAAACCGAAATCGATCTAAATCTTCGGAAACAGAAAAAGTCGTTTTGTGAATAGCCCTTAATACATCTTCCGTCTCAGACGAAAATGCATTTGGCTTAGGTGTGCCGACCTCAACAAAAGCCTGCTCAGGTTCCGCTACCAAACGCCATAACCGATTCAAAAAACGCCACGCTCCATCGATGCCCGCATCCGTCCATTCCAAATCGCGTTCAGGCGGACTATCAGATAATACGAACAGTCGCGCTGTATCGGCACCATAGGTATCAATAATGCCTTCGGGATCGACGACATTAAATTTAGACTTGCTCATTTTTATGGAGCGTCCAACGGTGACGGAGTCACCGGTTTCGCTGTGGACGTAATCCCCTTCGCCGCGTCGCACGACCTGCTCAGGATAGAGCCACCCACCCGCGCCATCTTGATAAGTTTCGTGACAAACCATGCCTTGGGTCAAAAGACCTGCAAACGGCTCGCTCTCACCAAGGTAGTCACATTTTTTTAGAGCCCGCGTGAAGAAGCGAGAATATAGCAAATGCAGAACCGCGTGTTCGATGCCACCAATGTATTGGTCAACAGGCATCCAATAATCTACCGCCTCACGATCAAAAGCGGTTTCCGCGTGTGGTGAACAGAAGCGTGCAAAGTACCAAGATGATTCAAAAAAAGTATCAAACGTATCAGTTTCTCTTTCGCCAGGCCCTCCACATGTCGGGCAATTTGTAATCTTCCAGGTGGCGTGGTTGGCCAGCGGGTTTCCCGGCAAATCGAAGGAAACGCTATCCGGCAATTGAACCGGCAAATCTTTTTCTGGAACCGGCACATCGCCACACGCGTCACAATGAATGATCGGAATGGGGCAGCCCCAATACCGCTGCCGCGACACCCCCCAATCCCGCAGCCGATAATTTATCGCGCGTGTGCCCACGTCCAAATCTTCAAGGCGGGAAATGGCGGCTGTCTTCGCGTCCTTGATGTTAAGCCCATCCATGAAGTCGGAATTAATGTGCACTCCTTCTTCTGTATAGGCGATATCTTCAACCGTAAATTGATCCGCATTATCTCCAATTGGGGCGACGACAGGTATGACATCTAGGTTGTACTTCCTAGCGAAATCTAAGTCGCGTTGATCGTGGGCTGGGCAGCCATAGATCGCGCCAGAGCCATATTCCATTAGAACAAAATTGGCCACGTAAACCGGTAATTCTTTTCCATCAATGAAAGGGTGGCGCGCCGTAATGCCAGTATCCACGCCCATTTTTTCAACGGTTTCAATCGCCGCTTCACTGGTACCTTGTTTATTACATTCAGCAATAAAGTCCGCCAATCCCTTGTTATCTAGGGATAATTCCTGTGCTAGCGGATGATTTGCGGCAATCGCACAGAAAGTTGCGCCAAAAATGGTATCGGGCCGCGTGGTATAAATTTCGAGCGATTCCGGCACGCCATTTAGGGAAAATGTTACGTGCGCTCCTTCCGACCGACCGATCCAATTCTCTTGCATGAGTCGGACTCGATCAGGCCACCGCTCCAGCTCTTTTAAGCCGTCAAGAAGTTCGTCCGCGAAATCCGTAATTTTAAGGAACCACTGCGCCAGTTTTCGTTTTTCAACATCGGCACCTGATCGCCAACCTTTGCCGTCAATGACCTGTTCGTTTGCTAAAACAGTATTTTCGACCGGGTCCCAATTCACCCAGGATTCTTTCCGGTAAACCAGTCCCTCCTTCAGGAAGTCCAGAAACATCTTTTGTTCGTGGCGATAATAATCCGAATCGCAAGTCGCGAATTCCCGTGCCCAATCATAGGCCAGCCCCATTTTTTTAAGTTGTTGCCGCATGGCAGCAATATTTTCGTGGGTCCACTTGGCCGGTGGGACGTTGTTAGCGATGGCGGCGTTCTCAGCTGGCAAGCCGAAAGCATCCCAGCCCATGGGGTGAAGGACATTAAATCCGCGGGCTCGTTTATATCGGGCGACGACGTCACCCAAGGCATAGTTCCGCACATGGCCGACATGAATTCGTCCTGACGGATATGGAAACATCTCTAACACGTAGTATTTCGGTTTATTTTTTTCGGGGACAACGGCGAATATATTCCGTTCATCCCAGACAGCTTGCCACTTGGCTTCTGATTCTTTGAAGTTATACCGACCCATGGTCCCCGAATTTAACCTATCGTTACGGTGAATTTATGTGGATTTATAGGGCCGGAACAAACACCGCGCACGCAAAAAACCCGATCTTACGCTAGGAAACCGCCGCTAACTGCGACACCGACATACTTACCGGTTTTGAATTGACCGATGCCGCAGTTCTCGTGCCTTTGACAATATAGCATTTTCGATCTTTTCGTTGGTTGCCGTCGGAATGCGAGCATTGATCCAGGAACCGGACCGGTCTTGAATTTGGCGAAACGTCGAAACATTAATGCCGTCTGCGCGTAGACCCCGTCCCAGAATCCGAATATTTAACTTAAACCGTTCGCCAGGTGCATCAGGTGTTGCATGCCAATCGGTTAATATAACACCGCCAAAGGGGTCTGCACTGGCCAGTGGCATGAAAGACACTGTGTCCAGTGTTGCGCGCCACAAATAACTATTTACACCAACGCCGCCAACGAAACCATTCCCGCCGCCGCCTTTATCCGTTTCAAAAAATAAGCTGCCAAGACCACTCCCGCCACCGCTGGAGCCACCATAGCCACTATCCTTTTCAAAAATGAAAGAATCATCTTTGTAATCGCCTTGGTCACTTTGAGTCCGAATGGCCCAGTCTCTGTCTTTCGCGTCAGCCTCAGCGCGTTCAGCCGCCTCTTCAGGCGTTAATTCTTCTATAGGCTTTTCCCCAATTGAAATCGGTCCACACGCGGTGACCAACAAACCTGCCACGACTAAAAGCGACAGATGAATATTTTTTATTTTTCGAACCTGACTAAACATTGGGTAAATCCCTTAAACCTTCCCAGTTTCCGTGTAGATTATACCAAGGAGCATTATAACAAAAGATATCTCAAAGCCATACCGGTTCAAGTAAATCTGAAAAAATTAAGGGTAAAATAATCCAATACCAGCAACTCCCACACAGCCACTATTTTGAAGACGCGTTAATTTATCCTGGGTTATACCGCCGAGCGCATAGACAGGAACGGGGCTGATCCGACACATATTCGAAAATTGGGTTATCCCTAGGGGCCTATTTTCCGGGTGACTGACAGTTGGAAATACGGGTGATACCAAAACCGCATCAACACCCGCACGGGCGGCGTTCCACAAGGATCTTTGAGAATGAGCGGCAGCTGTAACCATAAAATTATTTCTGCCAATTTTATTTCCGCCACCTCTCCAAGTCGGCACGATGTGTTCGGGAAGATGAACGCCATCCGCGTTTATTTCCGCAGCAAGCCGCCAATCCTCAGCGATTAAAAGCGTAATCCGACGGTGTCGGCAAACCGGAACGAGGGTTCGGGCGATTTCCTTCCGATTTGGCACACCATAGTGCCGAAAAATAACACCCGCCCCTTCAGGCAGACGGTTTATGGCGGTGACCGGATCCGGTGTTCTCTCCGCATCGGTCATAAAAATTACAGGGGGGAAACTTATTAGTCTGGACACGACTGACCTGTTGTCCTTTTCTTATCTATCTACGGTGCACCACAAATTAAGCCATATCGGAAACAAATTCGTGAATTCAGACCAAGACATTGCGGAAAATTTAGCTGCCGTCAAATCCCGTGTTGCTGCTGCGGCCAAAGCCGATGGGCGGACGGCTGATCAAATTAGTCTGATTGCCGTATCAAAAACAAAACCGGCATCGCACATTCGTGCTGCCTTTGACGCGGGCCATCGGGTGTATGGGGAAAACCGTTTACAGGAAGCGGAAGAAAAATGGCCGTTATTCAAAGAAGAATTCGACGATGTGAGATTACATTTGATTGGTCCCCTGCAACGCAACAAGGTCAAGCGGTCGTTATTGTTATTTGACGTGATTGAAACAGTCGATCGCCCGAAACTCGCCCGCGCTCTCGCAAGAGAAATGGACACAAGTGGTTTGCGGCCAGCGTGTTTTTTACAAGTTAATACAGGCGAAGAATCACAAAAATCTGGGGTAATTCCAGAGGAGCTAGATGCCTTCGTCGCCCTATGCCGGGATGAACTGGAACTTCCCGTACAAGGCCTTATGTGCTTACCGCCAAAGAATGAAGAACCTGCCTTACACTTCGGATTGTTGCGGGAGCTTGCCCGCCGGAACGGACTGGACCAACTCAGCATGGGAATGACGGCAGATTTTGAAACAGCAATCCGGTTTGGCGCGACATGCGTCCGTGTCGGGACAGCGATCTTTGGGGGGCGCCCGCCGCTGCCGTCTAATCCAGACTGACCAAAAGGCGTGTTTCCGGCGTAATCGTTTTAAGAACGTGCAACAAATTTTCCAGAGAAAGCGCAACACAGCCTTCCGTTGGACTGTAGTCAGGCTTGGCAACGTGGAGAAAGATTGCGCTGCCTTTTCCCCTAACAACCGGATCATCGTTATAACCTAGAACAACGATCACATCATACACCAAATCGTCCCGCCATAAGTCTTCATGTCGCTTAGAAAATGGCTTTTGAATCAATGTATTGTATTCATCCGCTTCCAAGTCATCACACCACCCATCATGTTGTTGAAGGGCTTGGATTGGAAGAATTGTTTTGGGGGGGGCTAGGCGGTCGGGCCGAAAAAAAATCTGACGCAAGGCGAAGCGTCCGGTCGGTGTTCCCCCGTCGCCTTCAGATTTGTCTGAAACCACGCCACCCCTTCCTAGGGCGCAGCGGAACGTTTCACCCTGCCACGAAAAAACGTTTGGTGATTTAACCAGGATATCCATAGGGACGTATATTAAGATAAGCCTTGGATATTAGAACGATTATTTTGCGGGAGACGGTACCGCGAGGCTGTTTGATAAGGCGTTTGCCCCTTTATAACTCTTCAAGGCAGACATCATAACGTCGCTAAACCAGCCACCTTCTTTGGCTGTTGCTCCAGCCAAGTCAGTTTCAGGCGCAATTTTTCCGGGATGCGAACCGCCGGCTCGGGCCAAACGAGACCGCTCCGCGACTTCTCGCGATGCCCACTCTCTGACGTCTATGCCAACATTTGCATAGGCTTGGGTCCGGCGGGATAAATCGTCAACCTGTTGAAGGGGTTCTTTTTTGCCAAATTGAGCCGGTGTTTGAGCCAGTGTTTGGGCCGGTGTTTGGGCCATGATCGGTGCCGCAGCTTGGGCGGCGGACAGGTCAATTTCCGTTCCGCCTTCATCGACAAACGGCTCGCCTCTCGCCATCAGCATTGCGACCTGGGTATCCGAAATTGACGCCTCGCTTACGGGATTGAGATCAAAGGGCTCACCTTTTGCCTTAAGCGCTGCAATGCTTCCTTCATTGATGGTTGTTGCTGCTTGTTCGAAGGGCTCTCCCTTGGCCAAGAGGGAGCGATATTCTTGGTCACTGATAGGCCGGTTTGAGGCGGTCTGAACTGCCGGACCCGGGTTGGTCCAAGACTGAAGTGCTGCGGTAACGAATGTATCTTCTTCGGACTCTACGGGTTCGGCCCCCGCTAAAATCGTGCCATCATTTTCTTCATCGACGAAGGCCGCCATAACGTGTTCACCAACGTCCTTGCCAGTGGCTTTATCGACAATCACGTTTGCTGTCGAAATTGCGGCGCCGATCGGACCAAAGAACAACGCGCCACCGCCAATGCGGGAGGCTGGCGAAATCTCATCGCCGGTCATGTCTCGGTACAGGGTCGATACACCGGGAATGTGTTGTAGCGGGTTGATGACATCCAGAATATCTTTGAAAGTAAAGCCGTCTTCGCCGAATACTTCCTTTTCAATATCCGCCTCGTTGGACGCCGGCGCTTTACCGCCTTGTTGCAGCGCTAACAGCGCGACCTGTGATGCTGGATGGGACTCATGTAAATTCATAATTGGACACTCGGTTTTTGTATTTGCATTAACCTATGCAAACCGGATGCCAATTAAGAGTTGTTGAGATTCAAGAGGTTAAGGGCACACGCCAACCAGAGCACCGTTTTCCCGGCAAGAGTTGCCCCTCTAAGAGGACGAATGATTCCGCCTCAAATTTCCCAACTTCTAGAAAGATTTCCCAGCCTCTAGAAAGAGTGCCCGCTTTTAACCGCTTTGGTACGGAGATAAAGTTCATTGTGTTCGTTGGATGGAAACGTGTGCGATACTCGGTCCACCACTTTGACGCCGCATTGCGACAGGGCCGTCACTTTATCAGGATTGTTGGTCAGCAATCGAACCGAATTGAATTTTAAAAGTTCCAACATTTTTGCCGCCGGTAAGTAGATCCGTTCGTCGGCATCGAAACCTAATTCTTCGTTCGCGTCCATGGTATCAAAGCCCCTGTCCTGAAGCTCGTAGGCGCGGAGTTTATTGACCAAACCGATGCCGCGTCCTTCTTGGGCCAAGTAAAGCAAAAGGCCGCTTCCGGTTTTGCCTATTTCCTGGATTGCACCGCGAAGTTGATCACCACAGTCACATCTGAGAGACCCCAATAAATCGCCCGTAAAACACTCAGAATGCAAGCGCGTGAGAACCGGTTCATCAACAGGAGGCTCACCAATGACGATGGCTAAATGCTCCAATCCCCCGTCTACAGGTCGGAAGGCAATAATTCGAGTTTCTTGAGCATCGAGCAGCGGAACTCTTGCTTCGCTTACCGCGCGAAGAGTCCGGGCGGCGGTTCGCTCATATTGGAAGACATCTCCAGCATCGACCAATAAAAGGTCATGTCGGCTTGTCCAGGCTACCAAATCTTCGGACTCAGTCAGGTGTGGCTGAGCGACAACGGCGGCGGGTAAAAGCCGCGCAAGTTTGGTCAAGGCAACGGCAGCACTTTCAGACGCGTACGTTTCAGCATCATGTATTTCCAAATCCGCACCTTTCACGGTGGTTGCAGACAAGGGCTCGGCCAAATCATGAATTGCCTCTGCGGTCAGTTCCTTCTTATGGGTCAAGCAAACAACAGCAGCAGTTGTATCTCGTAAACCTAACACGGCGGCGCGGCGCGCAGTAATTGCAATCCGAGAGACGCCACCGCTCATGGCAGCAATTTCTAGCAGCCCTTCTGTGGTTGTCGCTTCGGCGGCTTGGACCAGGACTGCTGCTCCGCCATATCCTCTAACCGCGACAATGCGTCCGCGGCGAAGTTCGGATATGACGCGGTCAACCGCCAGCAGCGAAAAATGTTCGCGCGTAGCCGGCATGGGCAGAAGTTCAAATTCAGAAGACATGGCGGTTGGAGTTTTGCTCCTCGCAAATTACCGGCAAATTACCGGCAAATTCTCGACAAATTCTGGGCGCTGTGAATCGGTGGGACTATAACAATTGATAGAGGCGACTGCCAGCACGGGTTTTACATCATCCGCACGTCAAATGGTTTGGCCAAATCGAGGACAGTAATAAGTCCATGCTGGCGGGTTTGCTATTTATGTAATAAATTCAGCCTCGCGTGAGGAATATTGTGGCGTTCAGGAAAACGGCGACCCAAATGGGGGCGACTATCAATGACCACCGGTAAACAGGTGCTGCTTGTCGACGACGATTCCACCTTATTGGAAATGCTCGGCGAGCAATTGCAATTACATGAAGAGTTCGCGACCGTGCCCGCTGAAACGGGCGCAAAGGCTCTGGAATTGGCGCGCGCCGATTACTTTGATGTGATTTTATTAGATGTTGGCCTGCCCGATATGGATGGACGAGAGGTCTGTCGACTGATGCGTCGCAATGGCGTTACCTCGCCGATTATCATGTTAACCGGCGCTGATACCGACGCCGATACCATTTTAGGGCTCGATTCGGGGGCCAACGATTATATCACCAAGCCCTTTCGGCTGGGGGTGTTGCTGGCACGGCTCCGCGCTCATATTCGCCAGCACGAGCGCAGTGATGATGCGGTCTTTACAATCGGACCTTATACTTTTCAGCCGAGCGCTAAGCTATTGGTAAATAACGATGATGATAAGAAAGTTCGACTGACCGACAAAGAAACCGCGATTTTGAAATACCTCTATCGGGCGGGGGACCGGGTGGTTGGGCGCGACGTTCTTCTGGACGAAGTGTGGGGATATAACGCGGGTGTTACCACGCACACGCTCGAAACCCACGTTTATCGTCTTCGGCAAAAGATAGAATTCGATCCTTCAAATGCAAAAATCCTCGTGACCGAGCCAGGCGGATATCGGCTGGTACCCTAAAATTTGTTCGATTTCGAATTAAAAAAACAAGCGCCCGACCAGGGGGAGAAGGTCGGGCGCTATTGGTTTCGCATTTGAAACCCAGGATGGCAGGGGACCATCCCGAAAGGACAGCCTAAAAATAAGCCGTCATTCCTTACTACTTTAGATGAGTACTGAATTAATTTTCACAAATGCACATAATGCATAACTGATATGCGTAAAGCACATGAAGCCAGCCGATTTTGAATGAAGTTCTTGTATTTATTGCCTAAAACAACGTGCAATTTTAACGAGGTGCTCTAACATAAAAAAAAGAATTTAATTTAAGTCAGATATTAAACACGGACCGATGGCGTAGGTGTCGCGCTGAAGGTGTCTTTGCCTAGAAGGTCAAATTAAGATGGACCATAGAGCAATTGTCGAACCAACTCTAAAACGGCTGCCGCAAGAACAAGCGGCCTATTTCTATAAAATTGTGGACACGGTGGCTAAGGACCCGCGCACAGACGCAATCGGCAATAAATTATACCTGACATTAAAAGAAACCATATCGGTTCTTCCAATCTATTTGCCGGAGCAGGAATTTATCGATTTGCTGTTTCGGTTTGTGGACAAACATAGCACCCATATTGACAAAATTATCTACAGCGCCGAATTTGTCGTTAGCCCGACAGCCTTAAAACAAATCACCAACGTGTTTGTTCAGGCTGTGGTCGATGCCACCATGGTTCATTATGACAAGGGTTCAATCGATACCGGGGAACAGACATTCCACCGCGTCAGTTGGCCCTATTATGACGATAGTTTTCCCTATATCGATGACGATGATGTGGAAGACGAAGACGATTAGTCTCTCAATCTCTTAATCCCGGGGTTCTGCACGCAAGTCCTTGAGGTCGAACGGGTCGGCGTAGATATCGTTCATGGCGGCACCTGCCAAATAAGCCCACTTCCGCGCCGATGTTACCATGGGCGGAAATCCACACAGAAATACGCTCCAGCCTTTGATGTCTGGTAAATCTCTGGCAGCAACAATTTCGGCTCGACCTGATCGCAAATTGTCGGCGGGCTCTTCGCGGGACGCACAAGGGAAATAGGTGAAGTTTGCGTGCTCAGCGTCCAGGTCTCTCAGAACGTCAACAAGATAATGCCCCTTCCGGCTTTGGCTTCCATGATAGAGGCAAATTTTCCCCTTATGGCCAGACGCCAAGGCGTCGCGCGCTATTCCGAATAAGGGTGCTAAGCCTGAGCCATTGCCAACCAACAGCATGTTTTGCTCAAACTTACCAGGCGTATAGTAACAACTCCCATTCGGCCCTTGAATCTCAAGCCGATCGCCCTTTTTTAATTCATCGAACATCCAATTGCTCATTCGGCCACGGGGAAGGCGCTTAACGTGTAGTTCCAAAAACCCGTCCAACTGTGGCACGCTGGCCAGGGAATAACTGCGCACCAGTCCATCGGCGCGGCGCACATTAATAAATTGCCCGGCGCGGTAATAAATTGGCGTTGTCGGGTCCAGGAGAACCCGGCAAACCGTTTCATTAAGGGGTTCTATCTCATGCACAACCGACCAGGTGAAAAGGTCATGATCATCCGCAGGCGACAAATCAAGATCATCCGTTGGCGTGCAGACACAGGGTAGAAAATACCCTTGCTCCACCAACGTTCCCTTGATGCCGTTTTGGGATGCTTCCGGTACAGTACCACCCTTGCACTGCATCATGCAGGTCAGACACATCCCCGTTTTGCACGAATAAGGAACGTCTTCACCACTGTCCAGCAATGCATCAAGCACTGTTTGGTCAGGCGCGCAATCAACCTCACGCGGACCGAATTGAAGTTTTACCACGGAAAGGACGACGTTCTATCGGTTAAGAACGTCATCTCGGGTGCTGCCGGCAATGGCCATGACTTGCGCGATAAGATCGGCAGGAACTTTAAGTTCTTCCAAGGTCGCTTGCAGATGTCCGGCAACCGCATCGAAATGGCTGTCGTTAAGACCTTTTTCTACCAAGGGCGCATGGGCTTCGCGCATATCCTTGCCGGTGTATTCGTTGGGGCCCCCGAATGCCATGGTCAAAAAAGACTTCTGTTTGGCCCGTTGATCATCCATGTCGGTGGTGTCAAAAAACCCGCTAATGCTGTCGTCGCTTAAGACTTTGCGATAAAAAATATCAACCGCCGCATCCACGGCACCCGCGCCACCAAGGCTCTCAAATAAGCTATCGTTCATAATAATTTCCTCCCAGCTAAATGTCTTTAATTGACCAAAGAAATTATACACCTGACGCACAGCCAGAATCCAGCGCGTCAATGGGATAAGTACTCTGTCGAGGGGGAATTGGAGCGGGCGATGAGGATCGAACTCACGACCTCAACCTTGGCAAGGCTTTCTAAACCGTTTTGACTATATCGCACTCTGTTGCAACTTATTGAGGTTATGAAAATTATTACCCTTTTTGCAATAGTTCATTTTCTTCAAATTGAGTAAGATATCAGTCTGAGTGTGCCCATAGTGTGCCCAAATTGGTTGCCAATGGGCTCCAGAGTCCACTTGCCTAATACACCAATCCTAAAAACGACCATTATTAGGACATTCCCAATATGCCCTAAAATACCTCTTGATTTGTCTTAAAACTTGTCTTAAAACTTGTCTTATAACATGTCTATTATGAGGAAGGTTTTTAGGATAGGTATATCATGATCCAAGAGATATTTGGATACGCTCGTGTTTCAACATCGGGACAAGACACCCAGATGCAGTTGGACGCCTTGAAGCAACATGGCTGCACGACCATCTATGAGGAGCAAGAAAGTGGTGCCAAGCGTGATCGTCCCCAACTTGATGCCATGTTATCCAAACTTCGTAATGGCGATCAGGTGGCTGTATGGCGAATGGATCGTTTAGCAAGATCCTTAAAAGACCTACTGGAGATCACCAGCAAAATAGAAGACGCTGGTGCCGAATTTATAAGCCTTACCGAGAAGCTGGACACATCCAGTGCCGGTGGCCGTCTCATCTTCAATGTCTTTGCCAGTATTAATCAATTCGAACGTGAGCTACTCATTGAAAGAACTAAATCTAGTTTGGCCTCCGCTCGACGCCGTGGAAGGTTAGGTGGACGCCCTAAGAAGCTTTCTGACGCCGATGTCGAACAAATGAAGCTCCTCATGGACCAGCCTGACCGCGATGTACGAGGAATCTGCGAAAGATTTAACATCAGTCGTTCCAGCTTGTATCGGCTGATCCAAGATCCAATTGCAGCATAAGATCTACGCGGTCTTGGCAGCACCTCTCAATTCTTTCGGAGATCCATATCCACCAGACCGCAGGTTTTTAATTATCTGGCCATACCGCTTTTTCTGATGACCATCGTAATCGCACCTTCCCATATAGTCCGTTAACTCATGAAGCGGGACGCACCCTCTAACATGAAATTTCCAGATTGCTTTAAAGAAAGCATGATGACGACCGTGGCCATCCGTTAACAAGCTCAACGATAAACCGGATGTACCCGTTCTTGTTGTCGAGGGTGAGAAGGCGCTGGACGCGGCTATAAAGCGAGTCCCGGATTACTTCGTAACGACTTCCGCCAACGGTGCCGGTGCTGCCGATAAGACGGACTGGAGAAAGCCTATTACGGCAAAACAGCTTGCGAGCCTATTGAAACCATTCGGGATTAGACCCGGAAACATTAAAATGGACGGCGGATTAGTACCTAAGGGCTACCGCAAAGAAGCCTTTAAAGACGCCTTCACGCGGTATCTCCCATCCCCATCCGCTACCCCGCTACCAGCCGCAGAAACCCAAGGTTTTTCCCAAATTCCATCCGCTACCTCACCCCCACTGGTAGCGGATAGAAAAACGCTGAAACCCGCAGTCACCTTAGCTGGTAGCGGAGTAGCGGATAGAAACCCCCAAACAGCGGGTGAGTGGGGTGTGAAGCTATGAAACAAGTGGTTTTAGCCGCCATAAACCGTACCCGTGAACTGGGTGGAAGCATTGCCCTGGACGGTGATGATTTAGCCCTAAGTGCGCCAGCACCATTACCCGATACATTGATTTCGGAACTTCGGGCGCACAAGCCGGAAATTGTCTCATTGCTACGTGACGGTAGCGATAAGCTGCACATGTGCAGGGTTTCCCCTAAATCCTTCGGAGCGCCTCAAAACATCGATCCCACAAACTGGCTAGAATGGTATTCCGAACGTGCCGCCATACTGGAGTATGACGGCGAACTAGACCGATTCGAAGCCGAGCGGCAAGCGTTCGAGGCCACCATCATCCATTGGATGAATCTTACTCCTCCCCCAAACCTTAATGGGGACGAGTGTGCCCAATGTGGGGACCCTATTGGGAGAATCGGTAACGATGCGGTGCCGTTTCTAACAGGCGGCAGGCGGCATGCTTGGCTTCACCACGGATGCCATACGGCTTGGATGGGTCGGAGACGGCGGGAAGCGATCAAGGCACTTTGCACAGTGGGAATCATCGTTGATTGCCCATCGACAGATGAGCAAGTGGACCCATGATATGGCAAAGATTAACAAGCCAACGGCCAAACAAGAGGCTTTCTGCTTAGCAGTTATAGATCCAAATATCCCTGATGCGACCGCAGCTTATCGAAGTGCTTATGACTGTTCAAAGATGAAGCCGGCAACCGTCAACAGGGCTGCAAAACAACTTATGGATAACCCCAAGATCGCTACAAGAATAGCTGAACTCCGCGCACCTGCTCTTAAGAAGCTGAATATCACATTAGAAAACGTACTTTGTGAACTGGCACGGGTCGCATTCGCCAATATTGGTGACTTCCTAGAGATAGGTGAAAACGGCAAGGCAACCACGACGCTAGATGGCATCGCACCTGAACAACTGACAGCCATTAAGAAAGTAAAGACAACCGAGGTATTGAACGGTGACGGCGATGTGGTCGGCTATAACAATGAGTTTGAGTTGGGCGACAAGCTTCGCGCCCTCGAGATGCTGGGTCGGCACGTTGGCGCATTTCCTAACGCTAGAGATAAACGGGATACAAACGTCACGATCAATCAGGAAGTTTCAGTGACACGTATTGAACTGGCTCGGCGCATGGCGTTTATCATTGAAGACGGTTTCCTTGCGACGGAATCTAGTTAGATGCTTTGACCGACACTCGTGTATCAGACTGCCACATACCATTGCATGCCCATGACTACGATAGGATGCCATCACTCAAAATAAACCCTTTAGCCCTTCCATTGACTAGTTAAGGTTTCTTAAATTTCGTATAAGCTTGAACGTTGACACGATCACCTGCGCGTAGGACCTTTGTTGTCCACCTACCGGAGAAAAGCACATGTTTATCCGGCGTACCCTTGGGAGTTCTGGTAAGTAGTGAACCGCGAGGTGAGTACCGGGAGTTTGCTGAATATCGCCTGGTGTCGTGGCTAGCGCAAAAGTATGCGTTGACCACACTGTCGTCGGTATCGTCACTCCGCGCACTCCGAACATTTTCTCGGCGGGTAACAGGTGAGATGACAGAATAGGAAGCGATGCAGCGGGTTACCCACATCCCCACAGGATCCACAACAGCAGCAAAATGTGATACATAGAATTTTGGCAGCATGATCAGCAATAGGGATACACCTTTACTAAACTGCCGAACTGTCCGACAATGTGGGACCAGTTCACACTTCAATGGAATAATTATTCGGTTTTATGAATTTTGAATTTTCTAGTAAATGTTAGAAAAAAAAATTAAATTTTTGGTTCACTTTCCATCCATCGCAATTTGCATCATTTGCTTGTTTCTGCTTATCGTAATATTTGAGAAATCTGAAAATCCGTATATTTTTATTTTTTCTCTCCCACGATTCCTAACCATTGCCGCTTTAGGTTTGGTTGCTATTTACCTATTATTTTCTCTATTAAATCAACGACTTATTTTTATTAATAATGTTTTGATAATTAACATTTGTTTAATTGTTTTAGGTGTGGAGGTTGTTCTCCGCGTACTTGTTGCAGACCTCCCAATCGGTGTGACAAAGTTACTTCCAATCCATGTTAGGAATTATAAGCTTGCTGAACATGGGTTAATGACAAATGAGAGCATTCAGGGTGAAGGTCTTATATACTCCTACACTCCAGGGTTAAAGATTAATAAGATGCCATGGGTTTCTATAGATAAAGATGGATACCGCAATGACTTACTTAGTCAAAAACCTGAGATCATCTTACTGGGTGATTCAGTCACGATTGCATTAAATGCCAAGCAGGACTTAGGAAATATTATTCGTAAGGAAGGATTTACAGTACGAAATCTTGGTTTTAGTGGATATAGCGTTGGTCATTACCGAGATGCATATAAAAAATTTATTGTGGATCGTAAAATATCACATAAGCTTGTAATTATTAATCTTTGTCTTTGTAACGATATTTCGGAATCCAGATCACACTTTATGCATTTTAACAGGGGACTAAACTGGAAAGAATATTTAGGGCAGGCTCCCAGAATAAAAGGGGTGGATATATTAAAATTCTCATGGGCACTAACTGCTGCTATCAATGGGGCTTATGAAATCCGGGAGCGTTATCTCTCATCATCACGAGGCAAGAATAATTTTATAACGTTATCTCTTGCTAAAGGTGAGATCATCGTTCCATATCCTAGAAAAAATTACACGATTTCGATAAATTCTCCTGCATGGGAAATAATGGAGAAATATTTAAAAGACATTTCTAAATATGCTGGAAAGGAAGGAGCTAAAGTAATTTTAGCAGCTTATCCATCATTAATGGGAATTTACGCACCATGGTTTTCTGATAATAATAGGCAAACTGAAATTCATAATCAAAATATAAAAAAAAT
>JABJKH010000096.1 GCA_018660465.1 Rhodospirillaceae bacterium | reverse complement strand
TGATTTGTAATCAGTAGGTCGGGGGTTCGACTCCTCTACCCGGCACCACCCGCCTTCGTTTACGCTACGGCGCGGCTGGTCGCATTGAAGCGTTAGAGAGGCGGATTCCGCGTACAGTATGAGGCATACGCCAAGGCTGTAGCGATGACTCTTGCGGAGTTTGCCTAAGATATGATCAAGTGCTAGGCCCGTACGCATATAAATGCTTGTTTGGACCTGGATCGAAGAAGAAAGCTGCTAAACTGCAAATCAGGAAGGGAATTTGTGAAAAATGGACCAAGAAAAAGAGATTGAGGAAGTTGATAAGCTATTTCAAGAATTTCTCGCAAAAGCCTCGCCGTACTTATCGGGTGAAAATAAGAAGGCCATTCGCAAGCATCTGAATAATCAGTTCAAGGCATTTTCTGATGGCAAGGCAAAAAAGCTCGTAAAGAGAGTCGAAAAAGAATATGGCGTCAGTCTAGCGGAACAATTTGCTGCTATTGAACGCTCAGAGCGAGGTAGGTGGGGCAATAATAATTAAGGGCCCAAGATTTAATTCAGGCTTAGCGATGATGTCGGCGTGAGCATGAAGCGATGGGAACGATATTAACGACGTCAAAAGAATCGCGTTAGTGTAATAAGACACGCATTTACGGTGGCCCGTTATACAGATTACGAGCGAACCCGATACCCTTTCTCCATCATGCAGTTTCGGACGCTTTCTTCTTTTACTTGGAATGGTTTATATGCGCCGACAAAAACGCCGGTAATGCCACCGAGGATTGCTTTACCATAAGAACCTACTGCTGAATCACTTGCCGTCCCCGCACTAGATGCACCTTCTGATGCACCATCCATTGAAGAAGGCCCTGCATCCCGCAAATTTCCTAGAAAGGTTTTCGCGGCGGAACCGCCCCGACATGCGCTTAGGTCTTCTGTATATTTTTCATAATTAAATGTATCAGAACTGGTATCAACATCAGGGGTGCCACAAGCCGAAATTGCCAGTACAGACGCAATAATGAGCATCTTCGGTTCTCTATACATCTCGCCACACCTCTCTCTATGTTGCTAAACGACGCCTCATGGATGGCAAACTACCATCACAGTCTGATTCTTAGCAATCTTAGCGAGTTTAGAAAATTCCGGCGCTAACCCTTCCATAGCCTAACTGTTGCCATTCCTCCCCCTGGCAACGCCTCTCTGTAACCAACGGAGCCTTCGGGTTTGGTTGTATGGAGCGGCTCATAATTGGACGTTGGGTTTACTTTTTAAAAGGATGGAAACGATGGGTGATATAGAGATTCAAGATGATGTGAAGGCCGTCGGCTGCTTTTTTGATAAGGGAAAATTGCCGGTTATTGTGGTTGCTTCGGTGCTTGCTCTGGGTGCCTGTCGGCAATCTACGGATGATTTTTCACAATCGGTTTTGCCGCCGCCGGACGTCGAACAGGCCCAAGAACCTGTGTCTAAACCATCGCCGAAATCTGGCGCGACTGAAAACGACCTCAAAAAACCGACGCGGATTGAGATCGCATCTGTTGGCACACAAACACATCCGGCAACTCAGCGGATTGAGCAGCTTAGCCGAGAGGTTCTGGCTATTCTCTCCAATTCTGCAATCACCAAGGAACGAAGAAAAACACAATTTGGCAAACTCTTGGCGCGTGACCTTGATATTCCTTTGATTGGGCGTTTGGTCATGGGCAAGCATTGGCGACGCGCCAGCGAAGCGCAACGCGCAAATTATATGAAGGTCTTTAGGAACTACGTAGTTCACACGTACTCGGCCCGATTGGGCGGCGCAGAAGTTGATAAATTTAGCGTCATCAATACCAAAGTCATCGGCAAGAAAGACATTTTGGTACGGAGTAAGATTGTGAACACAAATTTAGAACCTCTGCGCGCCGACTGGCGACTGCGCCAACGCGATGGCGCTTACCGAATTCTAGACCTTTCTGTCGGAGGAATTAGCATGGCGCTGACTCTTCGCCAGGAATTCGGCTCAATCCTGCGCAGGCAAGGGGGCGTCGATAATTTGATCGATATCCTAAAAAAACGAAACGTTTGATGGGAGTCTAATTGGGGCCTTACAGGCAATAAAGACTATTGGTTATTGCGGTCATTGTCGTCGCCATCCAGCCAGTCAAAGCCCCAAGTTAGGCCGGAGCGCCTGAATTCCATACAAACGCTTATTTCCTCTTCAGTAACCGGTTCGCCGGGAGAAAGTTCGTCAAATCTAGCGATGCATTCGGCGCGATAGAATGCCTCCCACTCGGCTTTTGTGGTCTCACATGACGCCACAACTAAGGCACACGCGAAGATGAATACCCGACGCATTTAATCCTCCAGTAACAGAGTTGAATTTTACCCGATATTTCCCTGGTGACATATAAAAAAGTTTTAGCAGGGCATTGGTAGGGGGGTAAGGAGTGAGGTTTTTATAGCCTAATTCTTTTGGGAATTAATTTCGTTTCTACGGCGACGGATTTCGGCAAAGCTCGTGTTGCCATCCATACGCCGATAGCGGGTATTACGGCGTTCATTTTCGGACCGATTATCTATAGGACCGACGGAAGCACAAATTCTGCCCCGGCGCTCAAATTGCGTCCTTCTCTTGTCTACTGAACGACGATTTTCTTCGCTAACAATCAATTTTAGCGCCTTTACATGCTTTTGTACTTAACATTAACTTATAGTGCCTACGAGCGCAACTCCACACGCAGAGAGTGTAGAGTAATTATTCAGTGTCCTAATTACCCACATCCCTTCCCTCACCGGCACTCGAACGTCGTCGTAAAATCCGGGGTCTCAATCAAAACGGCCTTTTTATTGTAGATGTAACAATGCTCTCGGGCTTTGGCGGCAAGAGATTGGTCGGCCATCATTTGTCGCCAATTGTCCTTTGCGCCGATCAGGGTGATGCCAGACGGAGATTTCTTAATAACCTCTGGCTCAGAAATAGGATCACACCCCCCTAACGCCACGACAGAAAGGGCATACAAAATTGTTCTTTTCATTAACACACTCCTGAAACACGCTGAGCCGGACATCCCAAATTTCTTTTCCAACCCTGTGCTCTTTCTGCTAGGCATTATCAGACCATCATCTTCATCGTTCAGTGAGCTTACTCAATGTTATTTATCGTAAAAACCCTAGACAAAGAAAACTCAAGCGCGTTGCGTGAAGAACTGCGAGAAGCACATCTGGCTTACCTCAAGCTGTTTGAGGCGGCAACGTATTTTGATGGCCCTTTCCTGACCGATGATGGCACGCGGGAACTGGGCAGTTTCAAAATTCTCGACATGCCCGACAAGGCCGCCGTGGAACAGCATGAGGCCGACGAGCCATTCATCACCGGCGGCCTGCAATATGGCACAACCATTCATCGCTACGAGGCGCAGATTCCCTATACTTTTCGCGATTGTCCGCGAAAACGAGGAAACATTCAGTTTCTGGTTCTGGCCTATGACAAACCGGGCCAGGGAGAATTGCGGGAGGAACTAAACGCTTCGCACCGTGCTTATCGTGAAAGCATCCACAATTCTTGCATAACCTATGGCCAGTTCTTAACCGATGATAGAGACCAGCCTCTCGGCACGTTAACGATCCTAGATGCAGTAGATATTGAGGCCGCGCAGGTACTTTGGGAGAACGACCCCTTCGTCCAAGGTGGGCTATTTGAAACGACTGAATTCTATCGTTGGCGATTCGGCAGGATATTTGATCAGTTTGGGGCATAGCAGCCTTACCCCCACGATTAATCTCGAGGACGTTTCTTACCGTCTGAATCCACGCCATCAATGAGGACGAACGCCACCCGGCAGACCTTATCGTAGCGGTTGGCCCAGGCATGGTTGGTGCCACGCTGAATAACCACATCACCGGCCTTCAGATGCACATCTTCATCATCCAGCAACATATCGATTTTGCCTTCCAACACGATCGCGTAATCCAAGGTCTCTGTGCGGTGCATGAAAGGGTGGCGTGCGCCTTCGACCACCAAGTGCGCGGAACCCACGGCACCAAACGCCTTCATTGGATCATAGGCGGCAATTTCTTCGTCGTTCGCTGGTGGGAATTCGTTGATGCGGAAGTTCGTGCCGTTAGCAAGAGGTTCAGTGGTGAAATCCGCATCGGCCTCATCCTTCTCTCCGCCATAGCAGGCTGGGGTCGCATCCGTTCGCCAAAGGTTGGTTCGGCCACCGGGTCGATGTTCTGAGACCACAACATTCTCGGCATCGCTATCGGTAATAACGACCGCCTTGCCATTTTCGTCGTGTCCGGTGACGACGCGCCTTACTGATTTGACCATCGAAGCCTCCCCCTTTTTTTTAAACAGATTACGGCAGTGGCAACCTCACCTCTACCGCAGCGCTTGCGATTACGGCGATGTCGTCGCCATCATCATCGGGCACGTCTAGCCCCCCCTTCACCACCCGTACGGAAACCTTTCCCAGCGGCAGTGTCTCTTTAACCGCATCCGCATCCACATTTTCAGGCTTTTGTACGCCGATGGTGACGTCCACCTGGACCGTGCTTTTATCCACACCCAATGTGCGGATCATGGTGAGCGAACTGTGATGGATAGCGTCTTGCACCGCGCGAAGGGCTGCCTTGGTATAGTCGCCGCCGTGCAAATCATTGCCGGTTCCCATTTCTAAAATGACGCGTTTGGCTGTCATGGCATTCTCCTCAGATTCTATCCGGTACATCTAACCGCACGACCGCGGCAGCACTTGCCATGATGGTAATGTCGGCGCTGTCATCCTTGGGAATTTCCAGCCCGCCTTCGACAACATTCACCGTGCCCGTGCCATGGGGCAAGACAGCCAAAACAGCGTCCTTATCCACCTCATCAGGCTTGGGCACACCGATGTTGACTTCGACCTGCATCGACTCAACATCAAGACCCAGCGCCGTCGCCACCGATAAAGAGTTATGCCAAAGCGCATCCCGGAGCGCACGAACTGCAGCCTTGGTATAATCACCGCCGCGAATATCCGTCCCCATACCAATTTCCAAAGCCACCCGTTTCAAAGCCATCCGTCGTCTATCCTTTTAGAATCCAAATTTGAGATGATTCTGACCGGTTGTTAGGCGAATAACCAGCGGAAATTAGGATGCTGCATCTTGCAATAATTTTACTTATATACTAACATAAGTAATTACTTTAAGGAGGAACACATGGAACTCAAGCTGCGCAAGACTGGGAACTCTCTGGCCACTACATGGCCGAAGGAGGTTTTAAACCGGCTCAATGTCAAAGAAGGCGACAAGCTCTATACTGTTGAAACTCCGCATGGGATTTTGGTCACGCCTTATGATCCTAAGTTTGAGAAAACGATGGATATAGCTAAGCGTATCATGGCACGTGACCGCGATGCCCTGAAAGAACTTGCTAAATAACCATGCCTGTTCAGCAAGAGCCTGTATGGGTTACTGAGGATGAAGTGGCGGCGATCAGCGTCCAAGCGGTTGCACAATTTGGCGGTCTTTCAGGGGAAGTCCGCGACGAGAATCTTTTTAAAGCAGCTTTGGGACGCCCGCTCAACAAATGGCACTATGACGATCCTAAACCAGAAATTTTCACCCTTGCGGCGGCCTATTGCTTTGCACTCGTCAAGGGACACCCATTTCACGATGGAAACAAAAGAACAGCCTATATCACCGCCATCGTTTTTCTGGAACTGAACGATGTTATTTGCACGCCTGATCAAGTGGATATCGTTAATACCATGCTGGGTGCGGCAGAGGGCTCAGTGACTGAAGAGGAATTGGGCGATTGGTTTAAGGTCAACAGCATGGTTGATGATTGACCGCAGCCTAAGGGTAATCATTATTACAATAATTCTGCATCTCACCAGATGGGATCACACAAAGATAACTAGGTAAATAAACTCCAATGAACGACACCACTGAAAAAACAACTGCAACTGCAATTCCAACAAACATCGAAGCCTACCCCTACCGGACAAATGACACCATTCGGTTTCAAGATATCGACCGTAATAATCACGTCAATAATATTGCCTTTGCCGTCTATGGAGAAACAGGCCGTACCAACTTTGTCGATCATCTGACTGAGGAATATGGCGAAACCATTCGATTTATCGCGGCTCGATTTACCATTGATTATTTGGCGCAGGCGTTTTTTCCGGGAACCATTGAGATTGGTACGGCGGTTTCCAAAATAGGCAATAAATCGAGCACCTTGGCTCAAGCTATTTTTTGCAAAGGAGAATGTATCGCGACCAATGAAATGACCTGGGTCTATTTTAATCCTACAGAAAACCGCTCAGAAACAATCCCCGATGATGTTCGGAGCTTGCTCCAGAAATATCAATTCATTCAATAATAGAGGTTCGAAGAACGCGTTCCTATTCTTCCCAAGGACGCGCGCCCCCATCGAGCCAACGTTGCGCAGCTGCACGGGTATCCTTTGCCCGTTCGGTTCCTTCTATGACAAATCCTTTAGATGGCATTTCGCTGCTTCCGCGCGCATTGCGCCAACAGTGATACTGAAGCCCTTCGGGATAGGGTGTCAGGTCCATCTCCTCAAAAAAGCTCATCGGCACCTCACCAGGTTTGTGAGGATCCATCCGATCCTTTTCATAAATGTTCCATCGACCGAGCACCCGCCACTTGTCATCGCGTCGCTCGAACATATCCACGGTACTTGACCACGTTTGAAAATCGAAAAGATAGCCATCAATCCGCCGGCGCTGATGGAGCGTCAGGTAGTACTCGCACACAGCACGATCTTCACCATTCGTGATGACACGTGGATTGCCTGCGAAATGCTTCTGGCTATCAGCAGGATCATGGCTGCCCATCATTTTGCTTGAGCCCTCGATAAATTCGTGGGCGTTTCCTTCAAACCAAGACGTCGTAATTTGCGCATCAGGATGAAAGCAGTCAAACAACTCGTCCCAATCTCCACGATCGCGGTAGACCAATGTAAACATCGATACCTGAAGGATTTCGGATCGGTCTGCCGCTTCTTCTAAACGATTTTTTGTCATGAAATTTTTTCTCTTAAATTTGTTACGGAGCAAGTGGGCTGGGTCTGGTTCAAACTTTATGCGTCAGTTCTCGAATCATCAATACCTCCTCCTCCGAAAATCCAGGCTCATAATAACGCGGCGCTTGCAGCCTTTCCGCTAACCTCTCAATAAACTCCCCCGCAACCCCCAAATCTACATGCTCAAATATTTGCCGGAGCCCGTCCTTTGGCGACTGACACAAATCTTCATACCTGACGATTAGCACCCTATCCGCCAAGTCAGTGTCACCGTCTAGAGTCTTTCGCAGATACCCATTCATACTCGCCCAGTATTTGGCCCACCCTTCGACCTCTTTATCTTGTTCCCATAGGCTAATGATTTCGTCTGCTAGGCCATCCCCCACGTTAATAGGGCGGCGGTCTGGGCCAAATTCAAAGTGGCCTGCACGACGAAGGTAGGCGCGGGTGCGGGAGTCGGAATTGCTGAACAGGGCATGTTGCTTCATTAATGATGCGACATGCCAAATTGGATCACGTACCGGCACGACAAAGCGGGCGGTGGGGAATTCTTTGGCGAGGAATTTTAGCCGGGTGATGTTGTAGTTGTTCTTGGCCAGATACCGCGCCCTGCCCCGTGCATGCAGCAACTTGGTGATCATGGCACGGTAAAAGTCGGAAAATTCAGGGGCCGCGTCAGCGTCTTCTAAAACGTTCGAGATTTTGGGATCGTGGCAGTCTGGAAAAAAATGCATCCAAATCATTTCTTCCATCGCCTCTGGACTTTCAGGGGTAACGGTGATGCCGTCTTTGTGGGAACGCTCAACGGGTGTGATATTGCGCGCCCAGTTCATCTTGTCCCACCACGTTGGCAGCATGGGAAAGGGATAGTCTTGGTAGCGGAAGGTTCCTGTATCTGGATGCTGAGCCAACAGCTCTAATAAGATCGTCGTTCCTGCCCTGGCTAGGCCACAGATAAAAATAGGGCGGTCGATGGGAATATCCGCTATCGATCCTTTCAGCATACGGGTTTCTATGTTGGCCAGCCCATATACCAAGTCGGCGTTGGTTTCACCGACCCATCCCAAAAAACTTTGCAGAGCGGAAACTTTCAAAGCCCCGCCCCCTCAGTCAATCCGATAGCGAAATTTAAAAAATAGTGCAGCCGCGAAGACAAACATAAAGAAAGGTGCTTCCCACCCGGCAGCCCACTCCGCCATCCGCGCCCAGACATCTCGGCGACGCACGTTGAGGGCGACCTGTTCGACGGGGCTATCGGAGACTAGGTATCCGGCGGGAGCCTCGACCAAGCTGTTCCACCAGTGGCGTTTTTCTAAAAAAGGGGTCGCCGTCACAAGACCTTCGTAAATTTTCTGGTGGCCCGCCATGACGATGAGCGTTTTTCCGGAAGACACAATCAAGCGAACGTCAGGAGCGGATTCCTGTTCAGAGGTCAGAACTTTTAAGGTCCCCGCCTCAGGTAGGACATAACCATGGGTAATGTCGATCCAAATTGCGGTGACCAGAACCGGAAGTGCGGCAATCAATGTTGGTCCTGCCGTTCGAGCCAAAAGCGCGAAGGATACGCGAAGATTTTCTCTCGCCGTGGGACCAAATGGCGTCTCGGAAAACTCGGGCCGGAGCATAGACCCTCGAAGTTCCCTCGCACGGTCCTTTAGTCGGCGGATTGCAGCCTGTGGTGACAGGAGCGCATAAACTCCCATGGCAAGTGCACCACTCGCCACCCCCCAGATGCAAACTCGCACGGGCCACGTCAGGGCATCAGAGAACAGTCCGTCAATACCATTCAGTAGCGGGAACAGCGCGTTAATCATCGGTGGACTTGGCCTCGGCTGCCGCCTTACGTCGCCGGAGGTAAATCCGCACAGGCCAGATCACGATCCCGACCAGCACCAGCGCGACCGCTGCGATCACCGCCCAGAGAGCCCCCAGCATGGTTAGCCCGGCCCCAGGGCCGACATAAGCCAAAGCGGGGTTTGCCTGCAAAACCACGGCGGTCGCGATTAGAGGGACGATCAGCTTCATCATATCTTTATAGCCTACCGGCAAGAGGATTTGGAGACTTGTGCGAATTGGGCGGGATATCGTGTCGCTTGCTCCACAAACGCCGTACGCGTTTCATCCCAACGGTTAATATAGCTCCAAACGATTTCGCCCGAGCGGGTGACTTCAAGGGCGCGGCCAAACTCAGCCTCGCTCAGCAACATATTGCCGTTTGCCAAGTGCTGGTGCTTGCCCAAAACGTTGGAGAAGAATTTTTGCTCTGGCTTTTTGGGATAAAGCTTTGTCACCTCCTTCGTCGCAGGATTAATTTTTATAATCCGACTGCCACCAAATTCTTGGGGCTCTACAGTGTTGAACCCTTCGCGGCGATTATCGAACACTGTGATAAATCCATCCTTAGTGAAATCTGGATCGTGCTGGCGGATGAAGGGATGGGTTATCGACCATTTTATATGTCCCTTTTTGCCATCGATAACCATGACGGCATTAATATTGCGAAGTGAAATCATGATGTCCCCCACCCTAAATAAAGGAAAGGCATCCGCCATGGACTCTTCCAATACCTCAACATCATTCAAATGCATAAAATCGTTGTCGCTTCCGGTCCCTATTCCTGGCTCATATTTGGAGGCAAACATAAGCCCCTCGTGGCCTGATTCATAAATGACATCAAGAACGGAAATATCTCGCAATACTTTGCCGTCTTTGGAGACTTGGAGAAGCGTCTCTTCCGTATAGGGCGAAATAAGGCCTGGGTGTCGATCCGTTTTCTGTTCAATCCACCGCCGCCCCGCCACCCAAAATGTTCCATCACCACTGGGATAAACGACATGGTGAGTTCGACTCGGCAACTTCCAAACGACCTTGCCGCAGGCGTTCATCCGTACCAGCCCGAGATATTCTAGATTAAAGATAACATCCCCGCCGGACACCAAAGTCGCGCCATGGATATGGGTCGTGTACTTATCGCTCCATCCCCCTTTCTCAAGATCACTGTGGGGAGAAACGGGCCAAATCTCCTTCGGGTTAACGGGCCACTCATGAATCAAATTACCTTTTGGCCCGACAAGGCGCAGCCCCAAATGCCAGTCGTCCGCCCCTTTCCAGACACCGGCCAGCAGCGTTGCGCCGGGTTGAGATTTATCTTTATCGTAAACCGTAACGCCTTGACCTTCATACTTTGCGGGTCGCAAGTGTTTTACAGGTTCGGTCTTCGTATATGCCTTCCAATTTTTCGACCAATCCGCCCCAGCTTTGGCCGCGTCGCGAAGGATATTATATGGAAACCAATCAAATCGGACCGCAGCTGTGCCGTATCCAAAGGCCAGCGCCATGCACGAAATAAAAAATAAAACGAATGCAATCCGCTCTCCGGTTCGCGATTCCTTTTCTTCATTGCCTTCAGATTGGTCGCCCAATGATCTCCCCCCCCTGTCGCGGAAAATTGTAGGGTGAATTTCCGGCCCGCGCCACACCAGTCAATGCTTTCTACGTGACTCTTTTGGGGTGCGCCGTTATCACTCAAAAAAATTTAGGACGAATGTGAAAGGTGCCCCAATGTCTGAAGAAGCAACCAAGGAAATCATCTATATCGGCGATCCCATGTGTTCGTGGTGCTACGGCTTTTCGCCAACCATCCAGCACTTGTATCAAAAACACAAAAATACGGTGAAGATGAGGTTGGTTGTGGGCGGGCTACACGCTGGTGACAACTGCATTCAGACTCCGGAGCGCATCCAGTTCCTACGTGACCACTGGAAGGAAATTGGCGACCGTTCAGGTCAGGCTTTCAAATTTGATATCCTGGAAAACGAAGGCTGGCATTATGAAACTGAACGTTGCTGCCGTGCTGTCGTCACGGTGCGAAAACTAAAGCCGGGCAGTGAATACCCTTACTTCGCCAACATTCAGGCCGGCTTTTATGCCGAGAACAAAGACACCAATTCAGATGATATGTTTGCCGATGCAGCAACGGAATACGGCATTGATAGAGACGAATTTCTGAACGTGATGAATGCTGAAGACACCCGCCAAGAAACTGCTGCCGACTTTCAATGGTCGCGGTCCACCGGCGTTAATGGCTTCCCAACCGTTCTGGTTAAGGACGAAAAAGGTTTGGCGGCGCTAACAATGGGCTACCAGCCGCTTGAGGCATTGGAAGCACCGTTACAAGGCTGGATAGACTCCTAAATACACCGAGAAGACCATGCTTGAAATCTACGTCGATGGCGATGCCTGCCCTGTGAAAGATGAAGTGATCCGAGTGGCCGAGCGCCATGAGATCATGGTCTATGTCGTCTCCAACGCGTGGATGCGCTTGCCCAAGCATCCGTTGGTAGAAATGGTTGTGGTTGATGCCGGGCCCGATGTCGCAGACGACTGGATCGCCGAACGGGTTGGCCCTGGCGATATCGCCATTACCGCCGACATTCCCTTGGCAAAACGCTGCCTGGATCAAGAGGCAGAAGTTTTAGGATCAACCGGCAAACCGTTTACTGAAGAAAGCATCGGCATGGCCTTGGCAATGCGGGATTTAAACGCCCACCTGCGCGAGACGGGTGAAATCAAGGGTTATAACGCGAGCTTCTCCAAACAAGACAGGTCGAGGTTCCTGCAAGCGTTGGAGCAGACGATCCAATTGATTAAGCGTCGACGTTAGGCCCCAAAGTTAGGCCCCAGCCGCAGCTCCCCGATCCAGAAACCGCAAAAAAGCGTCCTTGGACTGCAAACCGCTCAGCGGCATGCTTCCGTTGATCACATAAAGCGGGATGCTCTCAATTCCCATGGATCGAATTTGCGCTTCATCGGTTCGGATCGCCTCTGACGCGTCATCACTTTTTAAGAATGCACGAACTTCATCGCCATCCAACCCGATCTTCTCAGCAATGCCGGCTAGAACTTCATGATCCCCTAAAAACAATCCATCTGTAAAATAGGCGACAAACAGTGCGTCTACCATCTCATCCTGCAGACCATGGGCATGGGCGAAGTAAACCATACGATGCGACTCGAACGTGTTGGTTGAGCGCTCGATTTTATCGAAGCGGAAATCTATCCCTTCCGCCTGACCCATCTGACGCATACCCTCAAAATTTTCCATCGCAGCCTCAACAGAGCCGAAGCGTTCGGTCAGGTGTTGTTTACGGTCAATGCCTTCGACAGGCATTTCAGGGGCTAACTGAAACGGCAGCCAGCTGATCTGAACATCCAGCCCAGGCCGTTCCGCCAACGCCTGATCAAGACGCCGCTTACCGATAAGGCAATACGGACAAATCGTATCGGAAAAAATATCAAGCTGCATAATGGCTCCGGCCGTTCTGATGATGTCTCATTCCCTAACGCATAAGCACCGCTAGAGAAAGAAATTCAATTAAAAAAGCCCCCTCCACAAGGAGGGGGCTTTTTATTTCATTATCCGCGTCTAAGTGTTTTAAAAAGTAAGACGCAGCCCCAACTCTAGGGCATGATTCGTAAAGGTACTGCCTTCGATCCCCCCCACCAGCAAATCATAACCCATCGTAAACCCAACATGTTTAGAAAGATGCAATTGAGCGCCAATCATAGCACGTCCAGCTAATGCGATATCACGGCGATTGTCCCGGCGGGTTGCACCAGAACCATCGGCTAAAACCGACGAGGCCCTAATATATCCACCAACTGCGCCAACCCCTAGGCCAACATAAGGCGTAATGGATAATCTTTTACCGACCTTTTTGTTAACAATATCCCAGTAACCATTTAAGGTCGCAGACCCAAACCAGAAATCATCTCGGCTGGCCGTGACACTATCAATCGTATCAACACCGCCCTCGTATGCGGAGATTTTTAAATCGGACCTAATTTTACCAAAATCCCAGCCCAGCTTCAGCTTCACACCGACAGCGCCACTGGTATCCCAATTCACATCTGTGCCAAGGGTCGAGGTAAACGGCGCATCAACATCAGACGGCGTGGATAACGATCCGCCAACTTCAGCGTAAAAGCCAGAGTTCCCATCGTCATTATCCGCATAGGCGTTGCCAGAAAGCCCTAACCCCAGCAGGGCTAAAACAACTGATGCGCGTATGAAATTCGCCTTCATCTCAACGTTCCTTCAAACAGAGCTTTTAAAACACTCATTCTCTGGACAAGACATTGATCCGAATTAACCCCCAAATTAACTCCCGAATTAACCTAAGCCGTATGGGGGCCACAATGTTAATCCAACTCTTTAACGGTATTTAAACAAATTCATGACTGTAGAATATTTTTTGTCTTCCCGTCGTAAATTTGTCACACCTCTGAAATCATGTTTTTACCCAACAATTTCCACTTTCGAATGTCCTTTAGCTTCAATCTGTATTTGCTCGAGACGGTGATTCAGGCGAAGGTGACGGCATGTTCAAACTCCACTCACAATTGGCCCAAGATACAGTCCCTGTCGCAACATTAGAGCTCTGCCAAGTCTTGCTTATGAAGGACGCGCGCTTTCCATGGCTGATCCTGGTGCCGCAAAAATCAGGACTTCGGGAACTTCATGATCTCGCTGCCGGTGAAAGAATCCAACTCATGGAAGAAATATCAGTTACGTCCCAAGTGCTGGAAAGGTGCCATGCCCCTGACAAAATAAATGTTGGGGCGTTAGGTAATCTCGTCGAACAATTGCACATTCATGTGATAGCGCGGAACCAAAACGATGACGCTTGGCCTGGACCTGTTTGGGGACAAGGAACACCTGTTCCCTACGCACAGGCAGATTTAGATCAAATTCGAAATGATCTAGAAACCGCCCTAGAGGCAGCCCTAGAAGACGCTGAGATAAAATGACAATCGCTGACGCCCAGAAAATCCTTAAAGACGTCTTCGGTTATGACAATTTTCGTCCCGGTCAGGAAGAAGTAATTTCAACTCTTGTAACGGGTGAGAACGTACTGGCGGTCATGCCGACGGGCTCCGGCAAGTCGCTATGTTTTCAAATTCCGGCGCTGATGAACGGAGGCCTTTGCATTGTCGTTTCGCCCTTGGTGGCCTTGATGGAGGACCAAGTCGCGGCGCTAAAGCTTGCAGGTGTTGCCGCAGAGACGATTAATTCGTCGCGAACGTACGAGAATAATGCTGATAATTGGCGGCGCGTGGCCAGCGGTGAGACACGGATTTTATATATTTCTCCGGAACGCTTGATGACTGTGCGGATGTTAGATGCGCTGGCGCGATTGCCGGTTGATCTTATCGCGGTTGATGAGGCGCACTGTATTTCCCGTTGGGGGCCTGCATTTAGACCCGAGTATGAAGACCTTGGCAAACTGAAAGACGTCTTTCCCAACGCCCGCTTAGCGGCAATGACCGCCACCGCAGATGAAGCCACCCGCTCAGATATCGCGGCCAAGTTATTCGCCAGCAAAGGACAGATCTTTGTTTCAGGGTTCGACCGACCGAACATCCGAATTTCAGTTGAGATGCGGCGCGAATGGAAAAAGCAATTACTCGAATTCGTAAATACCTTCACTGGCGAAAGTGGCATCGTCTATTGCCTGTCACGAAAGAAGACCGAAGAAACGGCCGCATTTCTGGCTGCCAATGGCATCCACGCCCTGCCCTATCACGCCGGGCTAGACAAAAGCGTCCGCAGTACCAACCAAGATACATTTATGACCGAGCCCAATGTCGTGATGGTCGCAACAATTGCGTTTGGCATGGGAATCGACAAGCCGGACGTGCGCTATGTCTTTCATGCTAATCTGCCCGCCAGTACAGAAGCATACTACCAGGAAATCGGTCGTGCGGGTCGCGATGGCAAACCCGCTGAAGCCATGATGCTGTATGGCTTCGATGACATCCGCATGCGGCGCATGTTCATTGATCAAGAAGGTGGCGAAGAAGACCACCGCCGCCGCGAGCACAAACGATTGGATACGCTGATCGCCTTTTGTGAATCGCCAGAATGTCGCCGCCAAGCATTGCTGGCTTATTTTGGCGAAACCTCCAAACCCTGCGGCAACTGCGATATATGTATAAATCCGCCGGACTTAAAAGAAGGCACAACCGAAGCTCAGAAAGTAATGGCCGCCGTCACCGGCACTGGCAACCGCTTTGGTGCAGCGCATTTAATTGATGTCCTGCGCGGCGCAAATACCGAGCGCATCCGCAACTTTAATCACGATCAGCTGCCAGCGTACGGCACCGGTAAAGAGATCAGCAAGGAAGGCTGGCGCTCCATCATCCGCCAACTTACCGCAGCCGGATATTTACAGTTAGACGTTCAAGGCCACGGCGGTCTGACCATGACGGAAAAAGGCCGAGACTTGGTACAAGGCCACGAAAGCTTTAGTTATCGCGAAGACACAGGACCCGTAGGACCGAAGAAAAAAGCACCGCGGCCCGCTCCAGCGGCGGCCGATTTATCTGACGCTGAAACAACTCTGTTCAATGCCCTCAAAGAATTGCGCTTGGAACTGGCCAAGAAACGCAAGGTGCCGGCCTATGCTGTCTTCCCAGATAAGACGCTGGCTGACATGGCGCGGCGCTGCCCCCAAAACGAAAACGAATTTGCTGAAATTCATGGCGTTGGCGAAGCCAAGTTAAAAAAGTTTGCTGTCCCCTTTTTAGATACAATCGCGGCGTTTCAAGAAGATACCGCCTAGACCATGGGCAATTTTGTCTACGTCCTGGGCAGCAATGGAAAAGGCGGACCTCGCACCTACGTCGGCTGGACCAACGACTTAGATAACAGATTGTCGAAACACAACGCAGGCACCGGCGCACGCTCAACCAAAGGCCGCACGTGGCAACTTTTATATGCCGAAAAATACACAACAAAAAAAGAAGCCATGAGCCGCGAATGGCACCTGAAGCGAGATCGAAGATTTCGCAAGTCTCTTTTGGCCTTGGTGGCAGATTAATCGGTATGTAGCGGGGTCACATGTCCGCTGTTATTTGGGCGTGATCTCTACGCACTCGCCTGTATTAGCGTTGCAGTTGAATTCTTTAAATTCCGTTGTCACGGGAGGCGGCTTGAAGGTTGGCAACGACGGTTCGCTGACGGGATCGCCTGTCTGTGTGGGCTCGCCGGTCGTCGTGGTTGTTGACGTAGAAGACGGCTTCCTGGTACTTGTCGTCGTTGTCGGTTTCGGCTTTGGCTTGGTTATCTCAGCCTCATACATGCGATTTCGCATTTGAATTGCAGTGCGTGATTTCGCATCGTTGGGGTTGTCGATCAGAAAACCATCGCCGATATTTGAGTCGGTTTCGGGGGTTGGTTCGTATTGCCTGATCGATTTTTTCAAAGCTCTTTGAAATTGAATATTTTTATTACTGCAAGAACACGTAATTTCATAGTCTGCTCTGACCAACCAAGCCAAATCATCTCTTGGGTCCACTTTGAATAATAATGATGCCGAATTAGCATTGCGAGTATCCACTTTACGGCCAACTCCCAATCTTGTTTTCTCTATTTTTTGCGATTTCTCAACTTGATCCCAGTATTCTTCAAACGCCTTTTCCACGCCACTCTCATCGCCATTATTCTTCGCTTCACGGGCTCTTTTAATTGCCTCATTCATTTTGCGGTTGAGTTCATCCAACTTTTTTTCCTTAGGCGTTTTAACCGTCCGCTTCCATGTAGGTCCTCCTTCAAGACCTGAAAAAGTAATGCCTATATACCGAGCCTTGCCTAAGCATTCGGCTCCCTGATTAAACTTCTGACTCTTTTTTAATTGTCCGGATTGTTTCCAATAATCATCGAAAGATTTCTTCTCTGCACTTTGATCGCCCTGTTTTTTCGCGTCACTCCCGCGTTTTCCGGCCTCATTAATTCTGCGGTCTATCTCATGAAGAGAAATTTTACACATGTTATTTCGTTTGGAACAAATTTCTTTCGTCGTCGTCTTAACTTTTTCAGCAATTATCTGCAGAGCATTCTTTTCATGATTTTTAAACACGCTCGCAGACTTTCTTGCCCATTCAAGTCCGTCATAGATGTCGAGCCCCTTACCCATCTTACCGGTTGCAGATCGTGGTTTACCGAGTTTTTTGTATTTTCCATGTGGGCCGAAAACTTTGTTAGCCTTTGGATCACCAAGATCAAGAGGAGAACCCTGTGATCTGGTGCCGGGGCCACCACCAGAGGGGTAATCGCTTTTCGGTCCGGGAATGTTATAACCGACCCTCGCTTTAAAATTTATGAGCTTCTTGAGGTCGCATCCGTCGCCAGTATTGGTCGGCGTCGGCGCGTCATCCGTCGTCGTATGAACGCCAGAGTTGGCTTGCGCCCGGACGGGCGAAACCGATGCAACGACCATCAAACCAATGAGGAAGGCACCTACAAAAATTTTAGACGAGATCATTTCAGAGTTACTAAATTTCATCATAACCTGACCTTTTTTAATTCTTCATGATCACAATTGTATCCCCCCTTTTTGGGAAATCATTGCTGAGGGGCATATAACCGCCAAACGATAATTTATCTTTGACGTTAGATAGGCGCAGCACACCCAGTTCCTTGCGATTGACGCCCAAGACCTCACCGGTGGAGGGGTCGGTAAAAACTTTTCCAACACGCTCGATCATGAACATATCGCCTTTCTTAAGGCCAGAGCGTAGGCCGGCATTAATGACGATGTCCCTGCCATCGACACCAACCACCAGACCCGTCCATGGTTTTCTAGCAGCCGTGCCAATTATCGCGAGGACAGCCTTTTGAATCGTGCCGCGCGTTGCTTCTCCTAAAGGTGTTTTTTTAAACTTGTTGCCGCCCAGGCTTATCCCTGAATAGCCGCCCGAAATATTGAATGCGGAATCTGATACTTTATGAGAAACCGTGTGGCTTTCTAAAACTTCGCCCGTGGTGGTATCGACAACGCGAATATCCATGGCAACCTTGCCGGAATTTGATTCCTGAGCACCACCTAAACTAAACGGCAAGCCCCCAATGCCACTTACACCTAGACTGAGGCCACCGCCTGAATCGTCTGTACTGAATTCTGTAACCGCGCCATAGATCAATAACTGAACACCGGCAAGTTGTCCGAGTTTGGGACCTGTTCCCGGTTTGACGATGCCGCCAGCTTTCATCTCCTGCTCGCTCAAGACCTTACTCAAGTGAGCCCTTTCCAAGACCACAAATCGATCTGACTTCAGCAACTCCGTCGTCAGCATGGCCGCGAGCCCACCACCGATATCCCAATTTCCATATTTTTGTGAAAACGAACCAATGGTCGAGAATTTACCAACGGCCACAGTTCGTTTTGGCCCTTTCAGCGAAGGCATTGGAAGAGCAGGAACCAGTTTTTTGGGAATTTTCTTGAGTTCGGCTTCAGGTTTAACCTCTGGTTTATCGTCGTCAAGATCGTCAATTTCTAAAGCAAATGATGTTGAACACGTCGGCCCAGTAAAAATAAAAATTGCGACAAGGCTGGCGGCGAATACATTTTTAAGAGTCACTTTAAAAGTTCTGTAATCGGTCATTGTTGTCTTCTCCTAAATGGCTATTAGTCGAGCGACGCAATTTTGAATGGGTTCAACGAAGTGTCGTCCAATCTCCCGTTTGTTTATCGATTGAGTATTCCTCGACCAAAGATCCATCGGTGGTTGTGACGTGGGCAACGACGCGTTTCGCGTCTTCACTTACCTTCCCAACTTTAAGACGCGGATTGCCGACAATCATTAGACGGTATTCTAAAATCAGTTTCACCGATTTTACGGTTGGTCCTTTCGGGCCGTAAATTGATTCCAGTCTTCTGGAAGCACTCTCGGGTTGGTTGCCATCGATTCCGCGCGGAAGTGAAATATTATTCATCGAAATGTTATTCATCGACTGGCCAAGAGATCTGACCACAGCAGCCAGGCGGGTAATCTGCTGGCTCAGAGAATCATAATCTACTTGGTGCCCCAATTGACCCACCAGTATGTCGACGATATCGGGGCGGGTGAGGAGCGATCTTGCTTTTTGCCGGGCTCTTTCACGCTGTATTTCGGCTTTTTCGGTTTTAGTGAGACCATCACCAGCGGCATACGCGGGCGAATGTATCGGCTGGATTGCGATAATTACAACAACGCCAATGCGGGATAACAAAAATCTAAAGCTCGCACCCCGATTGGTGATGGCTTTTTGGATCAACGAACATCCTGCTGAAAACCACAAAGTATCGGCACGCACGAAATCCTCCTCCGAATATGATTTATCGGAAGCGGCTTGCCATTGGGCACATCCACCGAATCTTAAGAGCCCGAAGTCAAATCGTCGTGAAACAAGCCGCCACCGAGCCTTTTGATCATACCACTAACGGAATTGGTGTCGAGTCATTCTCAGGTTTGCAATATTGCTCAATGCCAGATCGGCATTAGCCCTAAGGTTTCCCCCCGGCAGCATTCAGGATCTCCACCATCTTTTTAAAACCCCGCTGTTCGGCCAAGCTTAAAGGGCGTGTGCCATCTCCGTCGGCCAAATTTACGTTTGCACCAGCTTCCACCATCAACCTTACGCACGCCACATGATTGGGTCCGCCATCGCCAAGGACAATGGCTTCAATGAGGGCCGTCCACTGAAGATTATTGACGTGGTCTAAGGGTGCTCCTGCCTTGATGAGTTCCCTTACCACGCCAACGTGACCCAAGTGAGTCGAAGCAATTAACGCGGTGCCTTCGTACGGACTGGTGATGAGCTTGGCATTCGCGCCGTGCTTAATCAGCAGCTTCACCATATCGAGATCATTCAGCACGCTTGAAATGGTCAGGGCATCGTAGACGTCGTTCTCCAGTAAGTTAAGATCGGCCCGGCCTTTGATCAGAGCAGCTGCCGCTTTTAAATCTTTGAAAAAAGCCGCTACCATTATTGGCGTTCGGCCAAAGGGGTCACGCACATTAATGTCTCGGCCTTCGCGAATAAATCGCTCAATAGCGTCTACTTTGCCGCGAGCTGCAGCAGCGTGAAATCCTGTATAGGCTTTGAGTTCGTTCAACGTTGGTGGTGTTTGGGCCAAGCCTTCATCCGCAAATCCAAGCCCTAAAACCACTACAAAAAGAAATGCTTTAATCATGATTATTCTCCTCAGTAGGCTTCAACGACACGTTGATAAAGCCCAGACGTATTTTCTCTAAATTCCCCTCTAAGCTCTGACCAAGCTGAACTCTCTACGACCGAAGCATTAGAAATTTCATGCAAGACAAAATGTGACGGTGTGCCCTCCATTGACAGGTAGCGCCGAACCCGCACCACTCCAGATAATTTTGCCAATGCCCGCAAGTACGTGCAGACAAACCAGATGTTAAAAGCCTGCGCTTTCTCACTCGGCAAATTAAATCGGTCTACTGCAACATAGGGCGAGAATCCGCTAACGTTAGAACTAAGTTCAGGACCAGCCCAATTGAGGGTATAGCGTTCAGGATTCTGAAATTTCTCGTGATACGCCGCGTCTCTTGGGTTTCGCACTCGACGGAGGGCCTGATAGGGCTCACCGTACAAATGACCAAGGCTCGGCATTTCATACATCGTGACGAACTCTGGGCCATCGCCGCTCACGCGGTCAAAACTGGCACACCCATTGAAGCCAATTTTTACCCTTGCGGGAAACATATCTTCCACCAACCAAGGTCGAAAGTCGGCTTGATCTTCTGGCGCTAAATCACAGAAAATCGCCAGCAGGCCTGTGCCACCGCGGGCAGTGTCATTTAATACACGGGATGTTTTCGTCAATTCAGTCGTCCTCGTTCTCTTATTATATTTGCATTACAAAATTAACTCAGGAATTTACAGACGTCACGAGGTTGTTCGAGATGCTCTTTCAGAGCTTGTCTGAATGAGGTAATAATCCGATGGGGGATTTTAATGGCGCTCACACCTGAAAAAGCAGCTCAGATCGATGGCTTCACGGACAGGTATCGCAATGCCAGAGCCGATGTCATTCGACAAATGGAAACGTCTGTTTTTGGATGTGATTACGGTGCCACCAGTTGGACGACCCGCGAAGAAGCTGATCGCATCATCGACATGCTGACGCTTGGCCCAAACAAGAGATTATTGGAAATAGGTTCGGGCTCTGGCTGGCCTGGGCTTTATCTTGCTAAGGCGTCGGGGTGTGAAGTCGTGCAAATCGACTTGCCCTTTGATGGCTTGAAGGTTGCAGCAGAACGGGCGCGAGAAGACGACATGGCTGACAGGTGGGATGGTGCCGTTGCAGACGGTGCCGCAGTGCCCTTCAAAAACGATGCCTTCGAGAGTGTTTTTCATTCCGATGTTCTGTGTTGTCTGGAGCTAAAATTAGAGGCCCTCAGCGAATGTCGGCGCGTCCTTCGTGATGATGGCACACTGGTGTTTTCTGTCTTGCTGATATCGCCGAACCTTTCCTCTGATGCGCATCAACATGCGATCACCTGCGGCCCGCCCTACATTGATGCCCCGGCTGATTATCCAACATTGCTCGCACAAGCGGGATGGCGGCAAACCGACCACGCCGATTTAACTGAAAAATTTTATAACTCTGTTTGTGACTTGTTCAAGCAAGAGGAAAATAATGCCGATGAATTGATTGATTTGTTTGGAGAGAAGTCCTATGCGGAACGGCTGACAAGTCGCCGCAAAAGGATTGAAGGTCTAGAGGCTGGACTAATTAAACGAGAATTATTCAGAGCCGTGGCGAGTTCCTAAGTTAAGTAACAATTTCTCCGTCAATATACTGAATTTTTGATGCGAGAGCTGCTGAGCGAATTTCATCAGTGGCGACCCCATGCAGGTAAACGTTAAGGCGGCTGGCTTCTGCCATCAATCCAATTCGTCGCAGCGGACCCGATATTTTTTCTATCGGCCATTCCTTATTGCCCAACGAAAAGGCAACGCTGGAATAGTTACACGTGGCGTAATAGGAAAAATTCAAGGTTGCCGGTGAAATTCGACAACTATACTTGTGGCAAAACAGGTAAAGAATAATGGCCACTTCATCAAGAAACGACATTGATGAATCATCACTGACGTTAGTCACTTCAAAAATTACTGATTGAAGAATTTCGGCCTGAATGCCCTTACAGAGCGCCGTAAACTCCGTCGCAATTTCCTTATACACCAATGCTGATCCATTTATCGGAATTATAACCTTTTCCCCACCACCTTCATACTGCAACGTTGTCGCCTTGGTTACTCCCCTTCTGATTGTCTCAATCATATTTTCCTGAACGATAGCATGATTGATACTCCGCTCATCCATGCCGACGGATAAAAGGGCTTCGTCGCGAACGGTTCCGCTTGCAGACGTTCGATAGGGAGAGCAGTAATAAGCGCTAATACCATCGTTCTGGCAGTCAAATACAGGCAAAAAATTTGCCTCAACCTTTGATTTAGTATTACTTACCATAAACAAAATCCTAAAAATTTACGATCAACGCCAAGCGGATTTTAGTCAATAGATTCTTTCTTTTAGAGCCTTTTCTCTGGGCGCTACTTATACCTTTTTCAATTTACCATTCCCACTTCAGGGCTATTGAAGAAATTATTACTGTTACAAGCCCTTGAATTAAGGGGGACAGGCGAAATATTTATTCGAATTGGTCGTATAAATGTCCGTATAAAATTAGCAGTCGTGGGAAAATAAAATTTACCCACTGAGGATAATTGGAGCAAAACGGAAATTCAATTAACTCCGCAGAGTTTTAGGCATCACCGGGCTGACCGCATCATGCGACCTCGGTCAACCCGGAATTTAGCACCTAAGCCGCCATACGCGCCGGACGCCTGGACCGCTGTGAATTGCGGCGACGGCTTTGATTTTGGCCCTTTCCGCCTTGACCTTGGCCTTGACCTTGGCCTTGACCTTGGCGCTGGCCTTGGCGTTGACCTTGGCGCTGGCCTTGGCGTTGACCTTGGCGTTGATTCCGCTGTGGGCTCCGCTTTTTAGTGCCCGGGTCGTTGGCAATCTCTTCAGAATGGAAGGGATGATCGTATTCTATCGGTACACTCTGGCGAATGGTCTTTTCGATATCGCGCAGATAATAACGTTCATCCAATTCGCAGAACGAAATCGCGATACCAGCCTGCCCGGCACGCGCCGTACGGCCAATACGGTGGACATAGCTTTCGGGTTCATTCGGCAGTTCGAAGTTAATGACGTGAGTAACGCCTTCAACATCAATCCCACGCGCCGCAATGTCCGTTGCGACCAAGACACGCGTATTGCCAGAGCGAAAAGCATTAAGCGCTCGTTGGCGGGCATTCTGAGCCTTATTACCATGGATGGCATCCGAGGAAATACCCTTCTGCTGCAGATGCCGGGCAACCTTATCGGCGCCGTGCTTGGTGCGGGTAAAGATAAGCACCCGCTCCATGCTCTTGTCTTTTAGAAGCTCACTCAACAAAGCCCGCTTTTTATCCTTAGGCACAAAGAGAACGCTCTGTTCCACCTTTTCTGCCGTGGTCGCCGCTGGGGCAACCTCAACCCGAACCGGATCATTGAGCAGGCTCGCGGCCAAACCCTCCACCGATTTTGGCATGGTGGCCGAGAATAAAGTCGTCTGACGACGCTTAGGTAATGCCGCTTCAATTTTTTTAACGTCACGAATAAAGCCCATATCGAGCATGCGATCGGCTTCATCAAGAACAAATATCTCAATTCCATCAAGCCGTACGTGGCGCTGGTTCATTAAGTCAAGCAAGCGACCAGGTGTCGCAACCAAAATATGAACACCTTGGTTCAAAACTTTGATTTGGGGCCGAGCGGAAACACCGCCGAAGATGACCCTGGAGCGCAGACCCAAGTGACGCGCATACGTCCGCAGGCTATCGCCAATTTGCCCCGCCAATTCGCGGGTCGGTGCCAAGATCAGCGCATGTGGCTGATTGGGCCGTGACTTAACAGCGTGCTTTGACAAGCGGTGCAACAAGGGCAGCGCGAAGGCTGCTGTCTTACCAGTGCCCGTCTGCGCAACACCTAAAAGGTCGCGGCCTTCAAGCAACGGTGGAATGGATTTCGCCTGAATAGGAGACGGCGTGGTGTAACCTTCGTCCGCAATGGCGTGAAGGATGGGTTGGGCCAATTGAAGGCCCTCAAAATTAGTCATGTATCGTTTATCTTTCTCAATCAAATAATAGCAATTCCCGCCCCCAAAGTGGAACGGCAAGCGTGCTGGCACAATGCAAGCGTTAACGACCTAGCGTACTCATGAACGAATTCAAAAGCAGAGACCGGTCTTACGAAACGCCCACATATGTCTGAAAGAAAAATGGCCAACCCCAATGTCTTTGCGGGGCGGCGACGATCAATATTTTTTAAAATTTGACCGTGAAGGGAGTGTCGCTGGAGCTGCTAATGCGCCATCACTGTGGATAAGTCAAGAGAATTCACCAGAAAATTCTTAATGTCACAACGGATCATCCAGCGATCTTGCTCTATTATAAGCCAAGATACTGGGGATTGAGCGGGTGCTACCGCATCCTGAACAGTCGTAAAGCGGCATGACATCTTGGTCGTTGTGTGGGTGTTCAGATCCAATGAAATCAAAATACGTTCTGTGCAAACAAGCTGGGCAATAGAACCGCATGGTCACGGGAACTGATGCGCCTTTTTGGATGTGGACGTATTCTGTGTCTACACTATCGTCAAATAGAACGCCGGCGGCATGGTCAATTTTCACACCAATCCGATAGCGCCCTTCTTCAATTTTGCTACACCAGTTTACTTGGCTGTGCAGATGTTCTCGTTTGTCTTCCGTATTATCGACCACGATCATAACCCGCGTTCCAGAATCCAAGGGACGATCAACATCAAACGCCATGCCAGAAAGACTCATGTCATTTAACGTCGCGGAAAAAAGTGCCTCGCCAAGATTCTCGACATGCCCGTCTTCAACAACTGAATAGGCTAAACCAATGCCGACACACGGGAATCTCGGCTCCCGCCGATCAATTTCCTTTATCGGCATTTCAGCCCGTTCATCGTGAAATAAAGACAGCGCATTTATTCCTTAGCCATTTGACCCGTTATTTTTTCGCAAAATTAGGTACAGACACAGATTGCTCGCAACTCTATTTTTGGGCGTGATCAAAATTTTCAAGTGATAAATTTTGGGAAGTAAATATTTTTCCTGGAGAAAGAAGGAATTATTGCGCCGAAACGTATCAGTCTAAAACGAGATGTAAACTTTGCGTCCTTACATTATTCTCCTATATCGTCAGTGCCGCGACCAATATAAATCCGAGGATGCCATGAACGAGAACGAACTGGCCTACATGAGTGTGGCCGAACAGGCCAAGCTGGTTGAGACAAAAGAAATTTCGCCGGTCGACCTCATTCAAGTTTATCTAGACCGTATCGAAAAGTGGGACGGTGTCTTGCATTCCTGGATTACGGTGTGTGGCGAGCGCGCCCTTGATCAGGCGAAAAAGGCCGAAGCTGAAATCGCAGGGGGGCTCTACCGAGGCCCCCTTCACGGCATTCCCTTCGGTGCCAAGGACCAAATTACCACTGGTGATGTGCCGACTACTATGGCTTCCATCATTCAGCCGGACTTCGGTGAAGGCATGACGGCAACTGCAGTCACAAGATTAGAAGAAGCCGGCGCCATCTTGATCGGCAAAAATAACCTGCACGAGTTCGGCAAAGGTAGCTCTGTAAACTTTCATTACGGCGTGCCGAAAAATCCGTGGAACCTAGAAATAGAGCCCTCCCATTCATCAACCGGATCAGGAATCTCGGTCTCTGCTGGATTGGTTTCGACCTCCCTCGGTGAAGATACGGGTGGCTCCATTCGCGGTCCGGCCTGGGCCAATGGTGTTGTCGGCATGCGCCCCACCTTCGGGCGGGTCAGCAGATACGGTGGCATTATGTATGCCTGGACCCAAGACACCATTGCTCCCTTAACCCGCACCGTCGCTGATAATGCTTTGGTATTACAAACCATTGCCGGGCACGATGCGAAAGATCCGTTGTCGAGTGATCGCCCGGTGCCGAATTATGCAGATCACTTCAGCCAAGACCTTAAGGGATTAAAACTTGGTTTGGTGCGCGAAATGTCAGTCGGCCAAGACCTCCACCCCGATGTCGATAAGATGCTCAAAAAGGCTCTTGATGTCCTCACGTCTTTGGGGGCCACAGTCGAGGAAATATCATTACCGAAAGCGAAATATGCAGTGCCATTACAGCTCCTGACTTCTGATCCAGACGTCGCCGCCATGTTCCTGCATAAATACCTGCGCCCTCATTGGGATGAATTCGACGTTGGTACCCGCACGCGGATGGCGGCCGCCGCCCTAGTGCCTGCCGTCGTCCATAACCGGGCCATGCGCGGCCGTGCCCTGGTCCGAAACGAGGTCCTGAGTGCGTTCAAAGAATATGACGCATTGGTAACATTGATGAACTTCGTGCCGCCACTCAAGCTTGAAGACTCAGTTGAAAAAATTGACAGCAAAGAAGACGTCGCAACACGGATGTTTAAATCACGGCGCATGTGCACCTATCCGTTCAGCGTCGCCAATGTCCCCGCAATTTCCGTCCCGAGTGGTTTTACCAAAGACGATGTGCCAATGTCGATCCAGATCGCCGCAAAACCCTTCGATGAAGCCATGATGTTCCGGGTGGCCAACGCCTTTGAGCAAGCAACCGATTGGCACACCCGTCATCCTGACTTGGAACAAACCGTCGGCCCGACCTTAGATACGGCAGGAGAATAACCATGGAACTCACCAAAGATGACGTCCGTAACCTTGCCAAAGCAATTGACTTAGATATCCCGGAAGACGACCTCAACACCGTCGCTCTTAGGCTCTCAAGCGCCCTCAGTCTGATGCAACAAATCGAAGCCGACTTAGGCGAGGAAATGGACAAGGTCGATCCGATCCCACCGGTCTATCCACGGGAGGAGTTTTAAAGAATTGACTTAATTTTAATAAATGAATTTTGTTCACGGATCGATGAAATGACTATACGATAACACCTGAACTAAGAAGCCATTAAATTTTATCAGTTCGTTGATACCATTGGGCACCAGCACCACATGAATTTGCGACGGATTTGGGGGCAACTATGAATAGCTCGATCGATTTTAGTGAAACGCGTGTGCTCATTATCGATGATGAAGAATTCATGCGTATTATGGTCCGCAGGCTTTTAAAGAATATCGGCGTAACGAATGTATCCGAGGCGGCGGATGGTGCTGATGGTCTCACGAAACTGACGTCCGATCCACCTGACTTGATCATCCTCGACATCATGATGGAGCCGATGAATGGACTAAAATTTCTAAAAATGCTCCGGACCGGAATGAGTGGCGCGCCGCGTGATCTACCGGTGGTTGTCATAACAGGTTCAGCGGAGCAAGCGGTCTTTGGAACAGCGATGAAATTGGATTGCAATGCTTTCGTCCGTAAGGGAGACGGCCAGGATGCGATCCAGGGCCGTATGGCGCGAGTGCTTGATGAGACAACGGAGATTAAAGAGGCGGGCGCATATTTAACTGTGAATATTCCGGATATTACAATTACGGCTCCAACCGGTAGCCGACCGCCGCCGAGCGCGCCCCCTGCAACGAAGGCTTATGAAGTTCCGATTGAGGACGTCGAACCCGGCGCCGTGGTTGCTCGCGATGTGGTCACGGAAAATGGGGACGTGTTGCTGGAAGAAGGTACGGTAATCAGCGCTTCCTATTTGGGCAGGCTGCAAGATATATCTGAGATCATCGATTTACCTTACATATGGGTCGAGATGTAGCGTCCCCCCCTCGACCCTCAACCCTTAACCGCCACCCCCGCCTCAGCCCGCTCCATTGTCCGGTTCAACAGCTTCGTGCAGGCATAGACCGCATCAATGTGTGGCGTTGGGGTATCGGTGATCCGTGCCATTTCAATGATCGAGCCGACCAGGGCCTCGATCTCCAGGGATCGTCCGGCTTCCACGTCTTGCAGCATGGACGTTTTATGTGACCCCACGCTTTGGGCGCCGTCGATACGTTTTTCGATGGTATGGCGGAATTCGATGCCGAGTTTATGGCCGACTTCTTGGGCTTCTTCCATCATGTGCTGGGCAAGCAGTCGGGTTTCTGGGAAAATGCAGATGCTTTCCAAGGTCGCGTGGCTGAGCGCACTGATTGGATTGAACGACAGGTTGCCCCAAGCCTTGAGCCAAATTTCGGAACGAATGTTGTCGAGAATTCTAGACCGAAATCCGGCACCAACGAGGACGTCGAAGAGCGCCTGGATGCGGGGCGAGTCAGAACCGTCCAATTCGCCAATCGGAAAGCGATCACCTTCGACATGCTTGACCACGCCATTCTCGACCACAGCCGCCGCCGGGTAGACCACACAACCAACGATGTGTTTGGGATCGATGTTGGCTTCGAGCGTACCGTCAGGATCGAGAGTTTCGAGCCGCCGTCCGTCGTAAGGTCCACCGTGCTTTTGAAAGTACCACCACGGCATGCCATTCTGCACAGTCATCAGCATCGTATCGTCGCCAAGCACAGCCTTAAGCTCGCTCGCCACCGATGCCATATACTGAGCTTTTAAGGCGAAGATGACTAAATCCTGCTCACCCGCTTCGGAAATCTTGCTATAGGCTTTAATGTTGTCGGCAACGATTTCCGAGCCATCTTCCCAAATTAGCTTGAGGCCATTTGTCTCAATCGCTTTCAAATGCGCGCCCATATCGACGACGGACACTTCGTTGTTGCCCTCACCCATCGCCAATTTAGCCGCCATCATGCCGCCGATGGCTCCCGCGCCAATTACTAAAATTCTCATGATACGATTCCGCTAATTCTTAAAAACATTTTCCAAGGTGCCGATCCCGTCGATGGTAACCGCAACGTCATTGCTCGGCAGTTTCATGGACCCCACGCCAACGTTGGTCCCGACGCAAATCACATCGCCTGGCAGGAGAGTCATGTCATGGGACAACAAGCTAACCAACTGATGCGGTTTAAAGATCATGTCAGACAGCGGATAATCCTGTCGCACATCGCCATTTAGCACCACTGTCAAATTCTTTTCTAACGGATCAACATCGGTTGAGATCACCGGCCCAAACACGCCAAAACCGTCATAGCCCTTGGCCCGCGACCACTGCGCGAAAGTTTCGTCCTTAGGAATGATCCCAGCCGCAGTAATATCATTGATGCAGGTATAGCCGAAGATATGATCAGCAGCATCTTCTTCGGATATTTCTTTGGTGGCCTTTCCTATTACGACCCCAAGTTCACCTTCAAAGATTACCGGGCCGTCGTAATTTTTGGGTCTGTGAACCGTCTCTTTTTGTGCTGCAAACGAACTATTCGCCTTAATAAAATAAAGCGGCTCGGGTGGCGGTGTCAGTTCCAACTTCGTCGCCAACATGCCGTAGTTATTCCACAGCGCCAGCATCTTCGAAGGCTCGCACGGTGTCAGAACATTTACGTCCGCCAGCGCCACCGTCTCAGATGTAGCACTCGGGTTATCGAACATGTTGCCGTGATGGATGGTAATTTTGTCCCCATCGAAGGTGCCGAAATTTGTCGCACCTCCAGACTCAAATCTGATCCAGGTTGTCATAGCCGCTCCCTAGGGTTTTGTTTTCTTAATCTCACCAGATTGCAACCGGGACCAGTAAGACGCAAGTTCCCGCTTCACAACTGGCGCCAACAAATAAAGCCCGGCAATGTTAATTAACGCCATGGCAAAGATCATCGCGTCGGCAAAATCAATCAACGAGCCTAAATTCATTGTCGAGCCGATCACCACGAAGCCACAGAAACTGACCTTATAAACCATGTCCGCTTGCTTGTTTTCCCCGAACAGATAGGTCCACGCTTTATTGCCGTAGTATGACCACGCAATCATTGTCGAAAACGCGAACAAGATCACGGCGAGGGCCAGCACGTACGGGAACCAAGAAATTCCACTGGCGAATGCATTTGACGTCAACTGCACGCCGCTAATCCCGCTCACGTTTTGGTACTGCCCGGTAATTACGATAACCAGCGCGGTCATGGTACAGATCACCACAGTGTCGATAAATGGTTCCAGCAGAGACACAATCCCTTCGGTCACAGGCTCTTTGGTACGAACGGCTGAGTGCGCGATTGCAGCAGAGCCAATGCCTGCTTCGTTTGAAAACGCCGCCCGCTTGAAGCCCTGGATCAAGACACCAACGAAGCCACCTGCAACCCCTTCCGGACTGAACGCACCGGAGATAATTGCGCCAAAAGCGGTGGGCACCTGATCAATGTGAATGATGATAATAACCAGTGCTGCAGCGACATAAATGATCGCCATGAACGGCACCAGCTTTTCGGTCACCCGCGCGATGCTCTTGATGCCGCCAATAATAACCGCACCCACGACCGCCGCCATGATAAGACCGAACAACCATGCCTTGTCGGCCATAAAGCCTTCTGCGCCACCCGTAACATTCATGAACTGCTGGAACGACTGATTGGCCTGGAACATATTGCCCGCACCGAATGCGCCAACAATACACATGATGGCAAACAGGACGGCCATAATCCGGCCCAATCCCGGCATGCCGCGTTCGGCCAAGCCCTTCGACAGATAATACATCGGTCCGCCGGAAACCGTGCCGTCCGCATGTTCATCCCTGTACATTACGCCCAACGTACATTCGCAGAATTTCGAGGACATGCCGAGAAGACCCGCCAGGATCATCCAGAACGTCGCCCCTGGTCCGCCGAGAGATACTGCCACCGCTACGCCCGCGATATTACCGAGCCCAACTGTCGCCGATAACGCCGTTGCTAAGGCTTGGAAGTGGGAAACCTCTCCGGGGTCATTAGGGTCTTCATACTTACCCCGCACCAAATCAATGGCGTGGCCGAAGGCTCTGAAATTGATGAAATTGAAATAGAAAGTAAAAAATACGGCGCCGACGACCAGCCAAACAACAATCAGCGGCACACCACCAACCGAATAAAAAATCGTTCCCGCAACCGCATTAGCGACTGGTGCGACAAACGCATTAATCGACTGATCAATACCTTGTTCTGCTGCGAACACTGGTGAAATACCCGCTAAAATACCCGCGAATACAGCCATTACGGTCGCAGCCGCCCGACTTAAAAACCTATCCATAATTAGCCCCCCTTAAAGTGCGAATCACTTATACCTGATTTTTTTATTTATGGCACCACTGTTACCGGGACTGGCGATGTTTGGACCAGGCTACTGGCGACACTGCCAAACAACAACCGTTCCATCGAAGATCGCCCACGCCGACCGATATAAATTTGCGAAGCGCCCAATTCATCTGCTTTTTGGCAGAGTATTTCGGGAGCGTGACCGTGGCAAACTTCGGATGTAACTTCGACATCGCCGCCGCGTGATTTTAAATCCGCGACCAATGGATCCAATACCCCTGACTGAGCGCGATCAATCTCCACCTTGTGCTCTTTGTGGCGGGCTTCAATTTGCTCCAGGGACAAAATTTCATAGCGCGACCATTCGTAAACATAGACCACATGCAGCCGCGTGGCGCTGTCTTTGACCCGTGACAGGGCATGTAGGGCGGCGCGTGTGGAAACCTCGCTGCCGTCTGTACCAACCAGAATGACATCGTTCATCACGACCTCCTTTTCAAAGTTTACCTTTTCAAAGTTTATCCGGGGTGGCTGAAGGCTCCATAGGCCGCACCCCGTGTCAGACGATGGAAATCGTCACCGCTGACGTGGATCAGGTCTTTATGATCCCCGGCTTCAAAGTAGATTTCGGACTCGTTCATAAGAGTCTCATCTAACAAGACATCGATCCCATAGGGATTTCCAATCGGTGGTACTGCACCCGCGTCACAATCCCCAAACAACTTGGCAATCGCACTTTCCGCCGCCATCTCCACCGGCTGATCCAAAAATTCCTGCAACCGTTTGAAATCTACGTGGCTGGTCGCCGGCACAACGACCAGCATGTAGCCGCCGTCTTCATCCTGCACCAACACCCCTTTGGCCAATCCAGCCCCTGGAATGTGTGCACTTTGTGCAATCTTGGAACTGGTATACCGAGTCGGATGAGTCAAAACCTCGTACGCAATGCCAAGGTCCGAAATATAATCCTGAAGCGTGATTGCCATGCCCATAGTGCGTCTCCTGTCCTAGCCAGAAGGCCGAGCATCCTCACCGCAATTTTCAACAAGTCCAGCGGCTCAAAAAACCCCCACCGACCAGCGGTTCACGTTAGGGGTATTATAACCCAATTTTGAGGTTTTTTCTAGGGAAGAGCCCTAATAATTCACCGACGTAGACGACCCACCGTCCACTGCAATTGACTGCCCCGTTACAATGTCGGCTAGCGGAGAGCAGAAGTAGAGCGCCGTATTGGCGATGTCTTCAGGTTGGATGAGGCGGCCCAGGGGGATATTGGCGATGTGTTGTTTGGAGATTTCTTCGATGCTGGTGTCGGCGTCGCTGGCGTAGCGCTTAAAGCCTTCCATCATGCGGTCGGTCGCGGTGGTGCCGGGATGGATGCAATTGACGGTAATGTTATCAGGGGCTACGTGGCCGGCGAATTGCTTGGTGAAATTTGCGACACCTGCGTTAACGATGCCATTGGTGACGCGGAGGGGGGCCGCAATTCGCGCGGTCATACCACCGATATTAACGATCCTACCCCACCCTTGTTTCTTCATGTGCGGATGAACTTCGCGGGCGCTACGGATGTAGGCCATCAGTTTTACATTCAGATGATACTGCCAGTCTTCGTCGCTCTGTTCATTGAACGGCGCGCGTATGGATGTCACCGCGTTATTAACCAAAATGTCGATACGGCCCGCTTTCGCTTCGGCTTCGCTCACAAAGTTTACGACATCTTCATTGCGGCTGACATCCGCCACGATTGGCCAAGCCTCTACGCCCGCTGCGCGGATTTCTTCTGCCGAGGATTCGAGTGTTTCCTGCGTCCGACCGCAAAGTGCGACGTTCACACCCTGGCCCGCCAATACGAGAGAGATCGCCTTGCCAATACCTCGGCTGCCACCCGTAACCAAAGCGACTTTACCTTGCAGATTAAACTTCATCTTTCGCCCGCCCTCACCCTATTAGCCGTGGTCATAGTCGCCCAAGACTGTGCCCTCTTCGACATAGACTTCGTTGTTATACCCATCAGGTCTTCCTGAATTTAAGGTTTCGAGCAACCAGTCAGCGATGCAGGGGTAAATTTGCGCAGCGACTTCTCCCATGGGATGGAAGACACCTTCGTAGAGCCAAAGCTCACTCGGGCCCGCCAAGGAAGATCGAAACTTTACGATGTCATTGGGTGTGCAGAGTTCATCCATGTCACCGGCGACTAATAGATGCGGCACCGTGACTTTCTTGGCGAGGTCAGGCAACAGGTCCAAGCGTTCAACAAATTTGTCGAATTCTTCTTCCACGGTATAGCCGGCCATATACATGAAGATGCGTTTGAAATTCGGCTGGGCCTGTTCGAAAATCATGTCGAAAGTTCCGACGTTCGCCATTTGCCCGACAACCGCTTTCACACGTGGATCATGGGCCGCGACTTGGACACCCCAACGTGACCCCATGCTGGTACCGAATACGGCGATTTTTTCCGCGTCAACATCGTCTCTGGATACAAGCCAATCGATGACTTTTTCTGCCGCCAACGCATAATTGGTTTCGTCCTGCCAGACTGCATTGATGTTGCATTCGCCCTGTCCGGGACCATCCATTGAGCAAATATTCATGCCGCGGTTGAAATAATCATTCTTAAAAGGATTTGGATAATCCTCCTTCACCTGATCCATTCCAGGAAGATACAGGATCGTTGGCTTTGGACCTTCCCCCGGCGCTTGGTGAAAATTGCAGTAGGTATTTTTGCCATCAGAAAATTCTATGGTCTTTCTCTCAATTGCACCGCCCGAGAGATCAACAAGGCTGTCATAACAACGCTTCAATCCCTGATACCACGTTTCCTTATTCGGATCCTTGTGAACCGGAATTAAATGCTGGGCCCTGCCATAACAGAGCGCCGCCCGATGAAAAAAGTCACGCGCGGTTACAAGCCGATTTTTCGACTTCGCACTATCGGCCATGCGCTCTAACACGGCAGCACGTTTCGCCCATGATTTAGGAAAAGAGCGTCGACCCGTCACCTTGGAATAAACTGCGTTTAAATCTTCCAACTTAAAGCCCCGGTCAAATCGGGTACCCATGATGCCAGGGTGCAGAACGTCTTCGTTATCGGATAGCATCAAGAAATTATCAAAAATCCACCCTTGGTCAGCGCGTAAACTTTGTTTAGGCATCGATATACCCTCCTCCAAAAAGAATTTTATTCCCCTACCCCAGGCGCTCCATTATCTCTGCGTGCAGCTTATCGGGGATATCCACTCCGTCGGCTTCCGCCTTTTTGCGAAGATCATACCGGCGGTCACCGGGAAGTCTTGTACCTGGTTGATCGGTAACGGCGGAAAGAAGAACTTCAAGACGATCCGCAAAAGCGTCGCCGCCGAGATCGCCTGGTTTCGCCAAGAAGAAGAACTGACCAACATGCGGCGATGGGCCTTCGCCCTCGAAGAACGAACTGGCCTCGAAACCATATTGAGACCCAGTCAGGGTCGCAGCGAGAATTTCCACCACCATGATCAACGCCGCCCCCTTTGCATCGCCCATCGGCAACATCGTACCGGACAAAGCTTCCTTGGCATCCGTCGTCGGATTGCCATCCGCATCCACTGCCCAGTCATCCGGGATCGGATCACCGCTCTGAGACGCCACCAGGATTTTACCGCGCGCGACTTTGCTCATGGAAAGATCGACCACCAACGGATCAGAGCTTTCACGCGGGCAAGCAAAGGCAATTGGGTTGGTGCCATAAAGCGCACGGTTCCCACCCCAAGGTGCGATGGCAGCAGGGGTATTACCGAAGCTAAGTGCGATCAGCCCTTTACGGGCCGCGCGTTCCACATGAAGACCCGCAGCACCTGAGTGATGCGAATGCCCAACCGCCAATGCGACCACGCCGGTGTCTTCCACCAGGTCAGCCGCAAAGTCTATCCCCATGGTAATCGCCGGATAGGCAAAACCGCTTTTGGCGTCAATCCGTACGGCGGCTGCGGCGGTCTGGGTTAATTCAGGAACAGCATGTCCGTCGACCTTTCCCGACTTGGCTTGATCGGCATAAGACGGAATACGCGATGCACCGTGGCCCGCTTGACCATCGGCTTGTGCTGCGGTTAGCGCCCCCGCCACAATCTCCGCCACTTCTGGCGAGGTGTTGGACTGGGTAAAAATTTTCACGCCGATTTCGTGGAGTTCCTCGAGACTTAGATGTGCCACAATAATTCCTTCTTAAATGTCGATCTTGAACAGCTCTTTGGCTTTGCCGTTCAGAATACTTTCGATGTCAGCATCGCTGAGCCCCTTAACACTGAGCAAGTGCGCCACTGCGTTTCTGTTGGTCATGCCGAAGTCGTGGTCAGTGCCCAGCATTAATTGCTCCACACCAACTTCTTCGATGAGGTGCGCAAGGTTTTGTGTGCCATAAACCAGCGTATCGAAATATAGCATCTTCAGATATTCGCTCGGCTTCTTCTTTTCCAAGCCACGTCCGCCGCGGTCTGCACTGTTGTGACCGTGATTGAAGCGCCCAATGTAAGAGCCAAGATAGCCGCCACCATGCGCACCACATATTTTTAGACCCGGGAACCGATCCAGCGTGCCTTCATAAATCAAGTGCGCGAGTGCCGTCGTGGTTTCCAATGGATTGCCAATCATGTTGGTCAGGAAGCCGCGACCCTGCAGCCGCTTATTTTCTGTTTTGGAAACACGAGGATGAATGAAGACCACGCAATCGAGTTCTTCAGCCATCGCCCAGAATGGATGAAACTTTGAATCTGAGAGTTCCTGTCCTTGAATGTTGCCGGTGATCATACAGCCCCGATGGCCGAGGTTCTTCACCGAGTTTTTCAGCTGCTTCGCCGCAAGATGCGGATGTTGTAAAGAGACCACACCAATGGGCACGAAGCGATCCGGGTTGGCCGCACAAACTTCGGTCAGGGCTTCATTCTGCTTGGTCGCGACTTCTTCGGCGAGTTCATATTCCGCCCACGGAAAATGTTGTTCTCCGCCGATACTCAAAACTTCGATATCGGTTCCCATCGCGTCCATTTGTTTGAGGCGAACAGAAATGTCTTCAACCTTTTTCAGCTGGCCTTCATAAGGATTTCCGCCGCCCAATTCTTCGCGGCCTTCGACCAATGACCAGACGCTCGACAATTGGCAATGCGCGTGCATGTCGATGACCGTCAT
>JABJKH010000095.1 GCA_018660465.1 Rhodospirillaceae bacterium | reverse complement strand
GGGTCAGGTTCGGAAGTTTTCACGGGTGTCATTGCACGTCCGCTTAGCCCCCTGATAGCGGAAGTCAATTTCAGAAAACTGGACTTTGCGCCAATAATGTCTGCTCATCCCTCACATAGCGGACATTATTTCGGAGTACCGATAGAGTCTGGAAGTAGCCACAAGCGGACAATTACAGCCGAGGTTACCCATATTCCATCGCAAACTTAAAAACTTGGCAAAGAGATATTTTTTCGGTGCTTAAGAATTAAGATACGATAAACTCAATGTTCTGCGCACCTTCCCACAATACCAGATGGCCAAAGTCGAAAAGGTTTTCTTGCCCCTCCACTACTGTCAGGAAATGGTTTCCAGCAAGTTCGCCCATTTTGCTTGCAAAGCTGGAGCTGCCATAAGCAAAAAGAATTTCAGTTTCGCTGACACCGCCAGGATAAAACAATATATCTCCACGTGAGGGGTGGCACGTCTGATTTTCAAAGTCCAATTTTGCATCAAAATCACCCAGCGGCACCCAAACCGCCTCACCACTCCAGCGTGAATGAATAGTCTTATTCCTGAATGGCAAAAGCTCTAAAAATCGTGCACAGGTTTTTGGCGCTTGCTCAACTTCCAGCTTCGCTTTGAAGGCATATGGACCCGCCTGAATTTTCAAAATTTGCATATCGTTTCGACCGTAATTTAGTGATTTGAATATAGCATTTAAGTTAATCAATCCTACCGAACTCTTCTCACTGATTGGTACGAGCACGCTGCACGTGGTTCCTGAAATGGCTCCCCTCGGAAACACTTTATCAACTAAATGGCGTCGCTTGGATAAGCGCGTTCATTTAAACGGTTGAAAATAGGTCCTTCAAACGCAACTCCGTGATCCTAAGAATATTTTTCATCGCTTCTGCGCGCTCTGTCGACGACTCATTTTTCTGGCGTTCGTCATATGCTTGGAGAATGGACGCCTTGTCGTGGTCACGCACTGCGACAATGAAGGGGAAACCAAAGCGGTCCTTGTACGCGGTATTAAGCCGGTTGAAGGTGTCGAATTCTTCTTGGGACATTTGGTCCAGCCCAACGGATGCTTGCTCAGAAACTGAAAAATCTGTCATCTCTCCCGCTCGTGCAACCTTCCCAGCAAGGTCGGGGTGGGCTCGGATCAATGCCAATTGCTCTTCTTCAGACGCCACTGATACCACCTCGATCATCGCTAGATGAAGTGTGTCGACATCCTTAAATGGTTTGGCGGCAAAAGCACGTTCGGCGATCCATGGCGAATGCTCGAAAACGCCCCCCAATACCGCGATAAACGATGGCGCGTCCATCTTGTTAATTTCGGCGATACCTAAGTTATCGCTCACGTTCTTGGTTCCTTTAGAATTCTCTCAATCACTGCATTGGAAAAGAGAAAATCACACTGGCGTAAATTTCGATATATGCTGTTGTTCGCCATCTACGCTAGCTACCCCTGTACGTTGAATAGCTATAGGGTGATACAAGAAGGGGCACATGGTAGTGCTCGTCTGGGTCCGAAACACTGAACCAAACTGGTACGACATCAAGGAACATTGGGTTGGGACTATCACTGCCTCGAGACTTGAAATAGGCGCCGACGCAAAACGTCAATTCATAAGAATCAGCGACAAAGGCTTCGCCTTCCAATAAAGGGCCATCAACCCGGCCATCTTCGTTTGTCGTAAAGCTCCCAATGATTTCGCCGTCGGACCGCCTGAGGTCAACCCGCATACCAGAGGCTGGGCACCCGTTAGCCGTATCGAGAACATGGGTCGTCAGATATCCCATGAACAAGCCCCTTCATATCTTGTATAAATTGTATCCAATATATTCTAAATAATTACCCAAATATTTAGATCAGGGCAACAAAAATTTCGATAAAGATATATGATTACCGGTAAAAAACGCCATTTTTTACAGAAATTAAATAAAATTTTATTCGTAATTTCATCGTTGTATCGTATACAATTTGGTGCGAGAATATTGAACAATCATAAATCGGCCGGTTAAATTTTAATTATGGCTACCCAACAAAAACCACAGAACGACCCAATATATTCAGAAATTTTTCGTGCGATCCTTGAACAGCGATTGGCGCCCGGTGCTAAGCTCACGGAAAGCACCATGGCGGACGTCTTCGGTGTCAGCCGAACAATTATCCGCCAAGTGCTTTTGCGCCTATCCTTGGATAATGTCGTCGAAATTCATCCTAACCGAGGCGCCTTTATCGCGATGCCAAAGGCGGAGGACGTGCGCCAAGTTTTTAGTGCCCGGCACCTGCTCGAAGACGGCATTGTTGCAGCATCAGCAGCAAATTGCTCAGCGGTGGATGCAGACGTTCTCCGCAAAATTGTTGGTAAGGAGAATGACTGTATAAGAAACAGTGACCGCATTGGCGCAATTCGATTGTCTGGCGAGTTCCACTTGGAGTTGGCGCGCATCGGGGGCAATAAACCACTGATGAGACTTCTGCGACAATTGGTCGCACAAACGTCACTGGCAATCGCACTTTATGAGACGCCGGGGAATCTTGTATGTGTTGATGATGATCACATTAATATTGTTGAAGCTATCGCGGCTGGTGATATTGAAAAAAGCCGCGCGTTGATGAGGGAGCATCTAAGGCAATGTGAAAGCCATCTGAATCTTGATCCGCTGAATGATTCAAATAACTTAAGGGCGGTGTTCGCAAATGTTTTCGAGGCTAGGCATTCGGCCTGAAGTAGATTTACGAAATGATAAATGATTCTTATCCACGCGATCTGACGGGCTACGGTGCCAATCCACCTCAAGCAAATTGGCCGGACAACGCACGCATTGCCTTACAGTTCGTGTTGAATTTCGAAGAGGGCAGCGAAAACAGCATTCTGCACGGGGATGCGGCGTCCGAAGCCTTCCTTTCAGAAATCATTGGCGCCGACGCGCGCGAGGGCGTGCGTCACATGTCTATGGAATCATTTTATGAGTACGGCAGCCGAGTTGGCGTTTGGCGTGTTTTTAAACTGTTTCAGGAATTTGACATTCCGTTGACTCTCTTTGCCGTCGCAATGGCACTAGAGCGCAATCCCGATATGGTCGAGGCGGCACTGGCGGCAGACTATGAATTTTGTAGTCATGGATATCGTTGGATTGACTATCAATATGTGCCGCAAGAGATCGAAATCGAACATATGCAGAAAGCCATCGACATCCACAAACGTATCACGGGGGAGCGGCCGCTCGGCTGGTATACGGGGCGGACCAGTCCCAATACGCGTCGCTTGGTGGCCGAAGCGGGCGGGTTTCTTTATGACGCCGACGACTATAGTGACGATCTGCCCTTTTGGTCGACCTTAGTCGATACCCCGCATCTGATCGTGCCCTATACGTTGGACGCAAATGACATGCGATTTGCAAGTCCGCAAGGCTTTAACGCTGGTGATCAATTTTACAACTACCTAAAGGATACTTTCGATACATTGTATCTGGAAGGGAAAACGGCGCCCCGCATGATGTCGATTGGGTTGCACTGTCGAATTATTGGGCGTCCTGGCAGACTTGCCTCGTTGCGCCGGTTCTTGGAATACGTTCGTGGGCACGATGATATTTGGTTTGCACGGCGCATTGACATCGCCCGGCATTGGCGCGAACAGCATCCCTACATAGACCCGGCGGAGACACGGTCATGACCCAATCTATTCCCAAATTCACAATTAATGCCGTCAATTTAGCATCGCCTCGGTTGGGCACTAAAGTGATCCAGGCTAGTGACGAATTTTTTGCACCCAAGGAACGGCTCTTGAAGGATGAGGACCCGATTTTCATTGCCGATAAGTACGACGATCACGGCAAGTGGATGGATGGCTGGGAATCTCGGCGCCGGCGCGACGATGGACATGACTATTGCATTGTTCGGCTTGGCGCGCAGGGAACAATTAAGGGTGTCGATATTGAAACCACGCACTTCACTGGCAATCATCCACCCGAAGCCTCCATTGATGGCGTGCTATCGGATAATGGCATTAGCGAAGACAGAAAGTGGATAAATGTTGTTCCGCGCCAACGCCTCGACCCAGACGCACACAATTTTTTTAAAGCTGAATCGGACGAGCGCTTCAATACCTTGCGCCTGAATATTTTTCCTGATGGCGGCGTGGCGCGGCTCCGAGTTTATGGCGAGCCACTAAGTGAGTGGGATCAAACGAACCCAGATGGCGAACACGAACTTTCTTCGATCACAAATGGCGCCAAAATTGTCGGCTATAATGATGCGCACTATGGTAGCCCTTGGGTGATTTTGGCGCCCGGTCGCGGCCAGAATATGGGCGATGGCTGGGAAACACGGCGACGCCGTGAGCCGGGCAATGACTGGATCGTCGTAGCTCTGGGCGCACCGGGCCTCGTTGAGAGAATTGAAATCGATACTGCATACTTCAAGGGCAACTATCCCGACCGCTGTTCTGTGCAGGGAGCCCTGGTGGCTAACGGCGTGGATATCCTCCAAGATGCGGAGACGTGGCCGGAACTGATGGAGCAGAAAAAATTGCAAATGGATCAAATTCACACATTTGATCGCAGCGCGATTAACGTTAGTGGGCCGGTTTCGCACGTTCGGTTGAATATATTTCCTGATGGAGGCGTAAGCAGGTTCCGTGTCTTTGGCAAGCTAGCTAAGGAATAACCACAATGGCCGTGAATCTAACACCTGTTCCCCTGACCCGCGAGTTGTTTGCTCCCTTTGGCGATGTAATTGAAATTGACGACGCAGACCATTATTCGATCAACGAAGGTACGACCGAGCGCTATCACGATTTAGCAAAGATCGATGTTTCGGCTAAAGACGGCGTGCCCTTGATTAGCATCTTTCGTGGCCAACCACGGTCCATTCCAATCAAAATCAAGATGATGGAGCGCCATCCGTTAGGCACCCAGGCCTTTATGCCTTTGCAACCCCATCCGTACTTAGTTGCCGTTGCGGCGTTAAGCGATACAGTTGGGCCCGCCGACGTAAAGGCTTTCATAGCGGCAAGTGGGCAAGGTGTGAGCTACCGCCGGGGTGTATGGCACCACCCGTTGTTGGTTTTAGAGCCTGATCACGATTTTCTGGTTATCGATAGAGGTGGCGCGGGCGACAACTTAAGCGAATATTCTTTCTCCGATGAAGAAGGCGTCGTCCTGTTGAACCCGCGATAGAAACCGGCCTCCAAATCTTCTAAATTTTAAGCTGTCGGTATTTGGTTGACCAGGGGGGATGCCCGATTTCAGGACCCGTGTGCGACGTGCTCGTACCACTCGGCAAGAATGCGGCGTTCAGGCGTGCTCAGCCCAATACCGTCCCGCTGGGCATTGGGCGGCGGCATGGCACGGCTGCGGCCCGCGTGAAGATAGATTTCTCGAGCCCGGCGCACGATTTGTGCGTCACTGTCAAACTTAACATTCTTAGGTGCGGTACTCAGGCCATCCCATCCAGGCTCTTCCGTGTGGCACATGACGCACCGTCCCTGCACCAATTCACGAACCTCTTTGAAGCGGGGCGCACTGGCAAACTTTTGTTCGTATGGTGTCAGTTTCGTCGTTTCTCCCTCAACCATTGGCGGCGCGGGGAGCGTCGATAGCCACATAATTGCGAGGAAGAGTAAAGCCGTCGCAGGCCACGTCCACGTCGGATTGCCGGCTCCACTGTGCTTGGAGTTAAAATAATGGCGGATCGACACGCCCATCAGGAAAACGAGCGACGCGATGATCCAGTTGTAGGTGGTCGCAAATGCCAAGGGATAGTGGTTGGCGAGCATTAGAAATATGATTGGGAGCGTCAGGTAGTTATTGTGGGTCGAGCGTTGTTTGGCTTGTTCCCCAAGAGCTGGGTCCGGCGATTTACCCGCGATGAGATCAGCCACGACCTTCCTCTGGTTCGGCATAATAATCGCGAAAACATTGGCGGACATGATTGTGGCGGTGAAAGCGCCAAGATGTATAAAAGCGGCCCGTCCGGTGAACACCTGAGTATATCCCCATGCCATCGCAACAAGCATGAAATAAAGTAGAACCATTAGTCGGGTGTTATCCGATCCAAGTGGCGACTTGCAAAGCAGATCGTAGAGGACCCATCCGATCCCCAACGAGGCCACCGAAATCAAAATTCCTTGGGTTGATGTAATGTCGAGCACATTGGGGTCGATGAGATAGAGATCGGCGCCCGCGTAGTAGATGATAGCCAACAACGCAAATCCCGAGAGCCACGTGGCATAGGCTTCCCATTTGAACCACGTCAGGTGTTCGGGCAACCGGTCGGGCGCGACGAGAAACTTTTGGATGTGATAGAATCCGCCACCGTGAACCTGCCATTCCTCACCCTGGACACCGTCTAGTGAATCATCCGCTCTTCGAAGCCCCAAATCCAGAGCAATGAAGTAAAAAGACGTGCCAATCCAGGAAATTACCGTAATGACATGGACCCAGCGTGCCGCAAATGACAGCCAATCCCAGAATATAGAAAATTCAATCATAGTGTCTTCCTAACAGCGGTGCAGAGTGACAAATATCGTTGCCAACTTGAATACCGAGAACAGCCAAAGACTTTCAAATTAATCTTTATAATGATATGAATTTTAGCATGTCTTATGTGAATAATTTGAAGACGTTTGTTCGAGTTTTCGACCTAGGCAGTATGTCTGCTGCAGGCCGAGATATGCGGGTCTCTGCTGCAGTTGTTAGCAGCCGAGTTGCGGAATTAGAAAAACACTTCTCGGTTCGATTGTTCAATCGAACAACGCGCAGCATGAAACCCACGGCCCATGGTGAACTTCTCTACAGTGGAGCGATCAAAATTCTTGATACGATTATAGAGGTCGAAAGCAATATTGCCGAAATTACCGCCCATCCAAAAGGAACGATCTTCGTCGCGGCGCCACTGGGAATTGGGAAAAAACTGATTGTTCCTCTTATCCCAACTTTTAAGGATTCATATCCGGATATCAATATCCGGCTAAGGCTATCGGATCGAAAGGTAGATATTACGAACGAAGGACTTGATGCGGCATTTGTATTGAGAAATTTAACTGATTCAGAAATGCGGGTTCGTCATATCCACGAGTTCGAACGGGTCCTATGTGCTTCGCCTGCCTACATCGAGAAACATGGCGCACCAACGTGCGGCGATGATTTGGTATTACAAAAACACAGCTGTCTATTACTACGCTATCCTGGTGCTGATGAGTTTTATTGGACATTGCAAGTTAATGGTGTTCCTCAACGGTACGATTTCACGGGGCCATTGGAATCCGATGATGGTGAAGTTTTAACAACATGGGCGTTGGCAGGAAGCGGAATAATCAACAAACCAGTCTTCGAAATAGCGGAGTTTTTGGAGTCAGGGGCACTCGTCCGCGTGGCTGCAAACACCCCGCCAACGGACGTTCCTTTCGCCTGCATTTATCCGCACAAGCGGCTTCAAGATCCAAAAATAAAAACGTTCATCGAATATATCGTCAAGGAATGCAAAGACGTTCTCTCTATTGGTTAATTCCACAATTTCTGCAAAAGAGATTTGCGCTGCGGAATCAACGCCCAGATGAATAAAACAGCTGATGAAATCAGCAAGACGGCACTTCCAGGCCTGTCGAAAAAGACAAACGGATCACCACGTGACAGTAACATTGCCCGGCGGAAAAATTCTTCCATCATCGGTCCGAGGACGAACCCAATTAGAAGCGGCGCGGGCTCAAACTTATAGAGCCGAAGGATGTACCCAATGGCCCCAAAAACCAGCGTGACCCAAATATCGAAAACGCTATTATCAATGCTGTAAACACCGACACAAATCAGTACCACGACTGTTGGGTAAAGATAGATATGTGGCACGCGAAGCAAACGAACCCATAGGCCGATCAACGGTATATTGAGCACCAGCAAGAACAAATTTCCAAACATAAAACTGACCACCAAACCCCAAAATAATTCTGGATGGTCAGTTAGCAACCGTGGCCCTGGATTGATCCCATGGATCATTAACGCGCCAAGCATTAGGGCCATCGTGGTGCTGCCGGGAATGCCGAGTGTAAGGGTCGGAATAAAGGCTGTTTGGGCCGCCGCATTATTTGCCGACTCTGGAACCATGATACCCTCAATAGCGCCCTTACCGAATTGATCACGGTTTTTCGACATCCTTTTTTCCAGCGCATACCCGACAAATGATGCGACCGTTTGCCCTGTCCCTGGCAGGGTGCCAAAAAAGGAACCAATGCTTGAGCCTCGTAGGACGGGCCCGATCGACCGAACCGCTTCGCTTGCCGTCGGCAGAAAACTTCTAAAGGGGATTTTTTCTGTGGCGTAAGACGGAATTTTGCCCCGCGCCGAAACAATTACTTCCGAAACACCAAACAGGCCCATGGCAACAACCACGAGGCTCACACCATCACGTAATTCCTGGATGCCACCGGTAAATCGAACGTCGCCGGAATTTGTGTCAACGCCAACGGTACCCAGAAGGACGCCCAGACAAACCATTGCAACGCCCCTGATAGCGCCACTGGAACTAACGACGGAGGCGGCGATTAAACCGAGAACCATGACGGAAAAATATTCAGCGGGTCCGAACAAAAGCGCGAACCTTGCCAATGCAGGCGAAAGTAAAGTCATAACGATGACGCCAAAGATACCCCCACAGAAAGAGGCAATCGCAGTCATAAACAATGCCACCCCGGCGCGTCCCTGTCGCGCCATTGGATATCCGTCCAGACACGTCACCGACGCGGACGGCGTGCCCGGAATGTTAAGTAGGATTGAGGCAATGGAACCTCCGTATTCAGCGCCGTAATAAACACCTGCAAGCATTACAAGGGCGGTATCTGCAGGCAGGTAGAAGGAAACTGGGAGCAACATGGCAACGGCGGCCAGTGGTCCGATTCCAGGTAACACACCAATGAACGTACCGAGAAATACGCCTACAAAACAATATGTTAGGTTGGTCGCAGACGCCGCCGTTTCAAATCCTAGCGCTAAGTTTGCAAGCAGTTCCATTTAGAGCCCCTGAATCGGCGTGAACGGCAAATTCAAGCCAACAATAAATACCAGCCAAATTCCTAGGCTAACGCCCAACCCAAGCAAAACCCGGGTTAAAAAAGTAAGTTCAAAATCAGCAAAACTCGTAAACAGCACAGCTAGAAATGCCGCGGGCAACACGCCTAAATATGGCACGCCAATAGCAAACGCCGCGACACCCGAAAGAACTGTAATGACGGATAGGGGATCAGGCTTTTCTAATTCATCTTGTTCAGAGCGTGTCGTAAAAAGAGCAACGATGGCTAGTACACAGAGTATGGCGCCGACTCCCATCGGGAAAAATCCCGGGCCCATACGCCGCGCCGTGCCAAGATCAAGCCATTGCCAGGAACCAAAAAAGAAATACGCGCCAATTGATAAAAGTAGAATATTTCCAACTTGCCGTTTGAGAGCATCTAATATCAAGAGGCTTCCTCCAAATTAAATTCTAATCCATCATATTCCGCAGGGATTGAGATTGCCCCGTTGCGTATAGCTGTCTCAACCTTGGCGATTTCTGACCGAGTCGTTTCTGGCACATCATCGCGGAATGCAAGAAATACTGCCCCTTTATCTGCAAGACCAATTTCTACAATTTCTGTCGGCATAATGCCCTCAACCATATCCTCAATTGCGCGCTGCGCGCCAATATCAATTCGAGCAACGGCAGAGCCAATAAATACGTCCGGTTCGGACTTAGTCCAATCAAGGGCATTTCCAATTTGATGTTTTTCAAGCTTGCGGCAGGCAGCGATTGCACCGCTGCGAGCCTCATTCAACATTGTAAATAAAATGTCGGCTCCGGCTTCCAGTTCAGCAGCAGCCCAATGTTCTGCGATATCCGAGTCGTCCTGGGTCCCACAAAACGCGGTGAGAATTTTAACCTCTGGTTCGATGTAGTTAACGCCGGCAACATAGGCAGCCCGCCCCTTAAGCCCAGGACGAACACGATGGCCAGAGAGGTGCCCGACCGTACCTGATTGGGTCGTCAGCCCTGCCAAACATCCAGCGAGGAAGGCTGATTCTTCTTGTAAAACATCATAGCTTGCCAAGTTGTCAGCAGTTACCGCGCCCTGGACAACGGCAAATTTCTTGCCCGGGTTCGCTGCTGCGGCCTTCGGCGCAGCAATATTCCCTTGCCCGCCGATAACCACAACACCATCAGATGTTTGTCCCGCCTCCGTGAGATTCTTTAAGATAACGTCTTGTTCAAACGGAATCCCATGGATGATTTCGATTTCGGCATTTGTATTATTACGTGCCGCTTCAATGCCGATGAGAGCACTTGCATTAAAACCTCGATCATGAAGTTTACCGACAAATACGACCGAAATTTTCATGTCACGTGCCCTCCGTCCAGAAAAGTGCTGCTCGACGTTAATTCCGTACGGTAATCAAGCTTTACTTGGCGATCGCCTTCTTAACCAGCGGACGCCATGCTTTGCCCTCGGCTGCGACAAAATCCCTAAATTGTGCACTGGTCATAGGTCTCTGGCTAACGCCCCATGTCGCAAATTGTTTTTTGACTTTATCAGTAGCCTTAGCCTTTTGAAGTGCGGCATCAACCTTGCTTGCAATCGTGCTATTAAGGCCTGCGGGCGCCGTAATACCAAGCCAGTTCTCGGCGGAGATCAGGAGACCTTGCTCCATGAAAGTGGGAATATTAGCAGACGTTGGAATCCGCGATTTTGAACTAATTGCAAGCGGAATGGCGAGACCTTCCTTAATCGCTGGCAAATTCTGCGGCAAGGCATCAAAAGTGATGGGCACAACACCTGAACGGAAATCAAGCCGCATCGGACGTGAGCCTTTATACGGAATATGCACCATGTCGACGCCTGTCAGCGCCTTGAACTGCGCACTGACTACATGTCCCCATGATCCAACACCCGATGTGCCGTAGTCCAGCTTACCAGGTTCTTTTTTTGCCTTTGCAATCAGTTCGGCAAGTGTTTTTACGCCGACTTTGGGCGATACAAACAGACCAAGATAGACAGCTCCGATGTACGAAACATGCGTGAAATCATCGATCGGGTCATACGGCGTGTTCGGGAATCGAACCGGCGCAACGTTGAACGGAGTTAGGTTAGAAAGCATGAACGTATAGCCGTCAGCTTTTGCTTTCTTCAGCGCTGTCGTCGCCACGGTGCCAGCAGCACCCGGTTTATTCTGGACCACAAACTGTTGTCCTAATTCCTTTGTTAGGTTTTCAGCCAACAAGCGCGCAACAAGGTCACTACCACCGCCCGGCGGGAACGAGACCAGTATTCGGACCGGTTTTTCCGGCCACGCCGCCGTCGCAGTTGTTGCTCCAATGGTCCCCAGAGCGATCACTGCCGCCGCAAGCGACAGAGATACTCGCATGAATGTGTTTCGCCAAAATGTCATTTTCCTACTCCTTCAATTTTATGGAAACGAGGTTGTGGAAATTAGCGCGGTTGAGGTTCGTCTACCTCTCAATATATTGCTAACTCCCCCGGTTCATCGATGAACTGAAAGGCAATGCCAACACTGGCACATAATGGTGCTGATGATCATCGTCGATCTTAAATCGGATTAGCCCACGCTCAAGAAACTTCTCTATCAGAACATTTGCTGCCAAACGCTCTTTTACAATATCGAGAATGTGAGCTGTAAATATCCCTCGAACGTGGCACATGGCCTACACCAATTATTCGAGTTTATAATCCGGGAAATGTTTAACGTACAAAAGGCGGGTAATACTTTAGCATCTTCGTATATTTTTTGATAATCACATGAATTGCCGCCCAAAATAGAAAGGTGCACGCCCGATAGAGAATTAAAGGGAATGAATAACGAACATTTTTGGTAATCAAGGGCCGGTCTTGCATTGTAAGATTTGGGTGCAACCAGCATCGCTGGTCCTAGGCGGATGTCTCCTTTGGGTCCAGGCTGTTCTCTAACTCGGGTGTTGATGTCAAGCTCTCCGTTATGTACCTGTCGGGTTCACTGTTCTCTCCGCAGTAGGGTCCAAGCCCTCTGCATAATGGCGTTGGAGGACGTTGGCGGATCAATGTGTCAATC